>CAMWTG010000092.1 GCA_947177115.1 uncultured Clostridia bacterium | reverse complement strand
CTCCTGCGGCGGGGCCGCAGACAGATCTTTGTTATTTGCGCCGGGGTCGAGGACGATTGAAGCGCGGCGTCAAAATATAATTTTTCCCGGGGGTGGGGAAATCTACCGGGAACAAGGAGGATTCCTATGGCAATCGAATTCAAGGACGGCAAGTATGTTGACCCGGTGACCGGGCGGGTGACCCTCGATCCCACCGAGTACAAGGACTGGCAGATCGCGGAGGAGGCGGAGCGCACGCTGCCGCCCGTGGAGGAGTTCCGCAAGAAGCTGGGCCTGGAACCGGATGAGATCATCCCCTACGGCAAGACTCCCAAGCTGGACTTTATCAAGATCATGAACCGCCTCAAGGACAAGCCCGATGGCAAGTTCATTGAGGTCACCGCCATCACCCCCACCCCCCTGGGCGAGGGCAAGAGCACCGTCTCCCTGGGCCTCATCGAGGGCCTGGGCAAGATCGGCAAGAACGTGGGCGGCTGCCTGCGCCAGCCCTCCGGCGGACCCACCATGAACGTCAAGGGCACCGCCGCCGGCGGCGGCAACGCCCTGCTGATGCCCATGACCGAGTTCTCCCTGGGCCTCACCGGCGACATCAACGACATCATGAACGCCCACAACCTGGCCATGGTGGCGCTGAACGCCCGTATGCAGCACGAGCGCAACTATGACGATGAGCAGCTGGCCAAGCGGGGCCTGAAGCGCCTGGACATCGATCCCAAGCGCGTGGAGATGGGCTGGGTCCTGGACTTCTGCGCCCAGGGTCTGCGCAACATCATCATCGGCGTGGGCGGCAACAAGGACGGCTACCTCATGGAGAGCAAGTTCGGCATCGCCGTGGGCTCCGAGCTGATGGCGATCCTGGCCGTTGCCAAGGACCTGAAGGACCTGCGCGAGCGGATCGGCAAGATCGTTGTGGCCTACAACCGCAAGGGCGAGCCCGTGACCACCGAGGATCTGGAGGTCGCCGGCGCCATGACCGCCTGGATGCGCAACTGCATCAACCCCACCGTCTGCTACACCGTGGAGCATCAGCCCGTGCTGATCCACGCTGGCCCCTTTGCCAACATCGCCATCGGCCAGTCCTCCGTCATCGGCGACCGGCTGGCGCTGAAGCTGTTTGATTACCATGTCACCGAGTCCGGCTTCGCCGCCGACATCGGCTTTGAGAAGTTCTGGAACGTGAAGAGCCGCCTGAGCGGCCTGACCCCCAACGTGTCTGTGCTGGTCGCCACCATCCGCGCTCTGAAGATGCACGGCGGCGGCCCCACCGTGGTCGCCGGCCGTCCTCTGCCCGAGGAGTACACCAAGGAGAACCTGGAGCTGCTGGAGAAGGGCACCGAGAACCTGTTCCACCATGTGGAGACCATCAAGAAGTCCGGCATCGTGCCCGTGGTCTGCATCAACCAATTCTACACCGACACCGAGGCGGAGATCGCCCTGCTGCGGAAGCTGTGCGCCGAGAAGGGCGTCCGCTGCGCTCTGAGCAACCACTGGCGGCTGGGCGGCGAGGGCGCCATCGAGCTGGCCGAGACCGTTGTGGACGCCTGCAAGGAGTCCAACGAGATCAAGTTCCTCTATCCTCTGGAGATGCCCCTGCGCGAGCGCGTGGAGAAGATCGCCAAGGAAGTGTACGGCGCGGACGGCGTGGACTGGGCTCCTCTGGCCCTGGAGAAGGCCAAGCGGTTCGAGAGCGATCCCAAGTACGCCGATTACTGCACCATGATGGTCAAGACCCATCTGTCCCTGAGCCACGAGCCCAGCTGGAAGGGCGTGCCCAAGGGCTGGCGTCTGCCCATCCGCGACATCCTGGAGTACGGCGGAGCCAAGTTCCTGTGCCCCATGGCCGGTACCATTTCCATGATGCCCGGCACCAGTTCTGACCCGGCGTACCGCCGCGTCGATGTGGACACTGAGACAGGTAAGGTTTCCGGTCTGTTCTAAGATCTCTTTATGACCCCTGGCGGCGTCCCGCCGCCAGGGGTTTTCTTATCTGCCGCCCTGCGGGTGGCACGGGGGCCGTTTCTTGTCGTTACCCCGGGGGCTGCGCGCCCCCGGACTCCGCGCCTACTTTTTGTATGGACAAAAAGTAGGCAAAAAGCCACCAGAACCAATGGTTCTGGACTCCTTAAATTTACGGGAGTTATTAGTTTTGCGCCCGAGGCACAGTCAGTTTTGTCTGAACTGACTGCCGTCCGCTTCGTTCCTCTTCTGCGTCTATTTTAGCATGCGTGTCGGCGGCCCCTACCGTATAGCGGGGCGAACTCCCCGGGGTGCTGGACATTACATTAACTCCATCATCAAAGACACCCCTAGACGAAACCCTTCTCGGAAGTTGGCGTAGTCGCGGAAATGTTCGATCTTGCAGAGGCTGTCCCAGTGGCGTTCGATGAAGGCTTTGCCCATGCCCTCCTCTATGGCATCCCAAAAGGCCCTCTCTTTGAGGCGAAGGGAAAAGGGCAGATTCTCACTCGCTTTGCTGAGGTCATAGTCTCCGTTGTAAATTTTCTCTAAAGTGCCCATATGATTGCTCTCCCTATTTTATATCAGATTTTCTGATGCTCATAGGGTTATTATATCAGAAAATCTGAGGTTGTCAAGGAGCGTTTATGTTTTCAAAGGAATTGTTCGGTCAGCGAATTCAGGAAATTCGAAAATTGCATAATGAGACGCAGAAGGAACTGAGCGTTATCATTGGCACACGGCCGAACAATGTCAGTGATCTGGAAAGCGGGAAGCGGACTACTACCTCCGAAAACATTGCAAAAATCTGCCGTCACTATCACGTCTCCGCCGACTACCTGCTGGGTCTGTCCGATGATCCCCAAGGAGGATGTGAGCGGTGGACGGAGGAGGAATGAACCGCCGGCGGCGCGGATACATACCTCTAAAGATTCTCCTGGCTTCAAAAATTCTGTTATCTCTGCATGGAAGATCAGCGAAACCCGCTGGAACAATTATTTGAGGAACAAAAAAATCCTTTACAAATCTGAATAAAGCGGCTATACTGAACATAGGATAACTGGTGCTTTGAGGTGGTAAATTTCGTTGCGGCCACACGCCGATGGCATGACAGGGGAAACCCGAGAGATGCGGGAGAGGCGATGCCCGCCAAAGCACCGACCTATAGGGGGCCGCAGTCTGCGGTCCCCTCTTTCAATTTTTGAAAGGAGGGAGTAGCATGTCTTTATATGACCGCGCAGATATTTACGATCTGCGATTCAACCAGCGGGGATGGGACATCTTTCGGGAGCATTACGAGAACATTTTTGCTGGTACGGGCGTAAAGACTCTGCTGGACTGCTCCATTGGCAGCGGCAATCTGACGCTGGAGCTGGCGGAGCTGGGGTATCAGGTCACGGGTTCTGATTTGAGCGAGGTCATGCTGTCCAAGTGCCGGGAAAAGGCGGAAAAACGGGGTCTCAAGGTGGAGCTGTTCCCCTCAGACTTCCGGGAGATCGATAAAACCGCGCCGGGGAAGTACGACTGTGTGATGAGCACGGGCAACTCTCTGCCCTATGTATCCAACGAGGATGTAGTGCGGACCCTGACAGCGATGGACCGCCTGGTAACGCCCGGCGGGTATCTGTACATGGATACACGCAACTGGGATAAGATTCTCGCGGAGAAGCAGCAGTACTATTTTTACCGCCCCATGTTCCACGATGACCTGCGTGTGGACACTATCCAATTTTGGGAACACCATGGGGACGAGACCATCACCTTTCATATTGTGTTTACCCTGGAAAAAGAGGGAAAGGTCATCCAGCGCGAGGTATTTCAGGAGCTCTATCATCCCATCAAGCGCAGTGTGATAGAGAACGCCCTGCGGGAAATGGGCTACCAGATCAAACGACTGGAGCCTCACCCCGTTCAGGCCCCAGTCCCGGCGGAGGAAGCGGAGTGGTACTGCATTCTCGCAAAGAAAGCATAACAGCAAATGCAGACCTCTCATTAGAGCGCATCCGCCAACGCTTCGTCTGCTGACGGCCCAGAGGACTGGGCAGAAAAGCCAGTCCACCAGGTCGTAGCGTAAATAAAAGAAAACATTAGGGGTTCTTAGGGCGGCGAAGCCCCCTAAGCAACTTTTTGGGTACTTTTTGTTTGCACAAAAAGTACCCGAGGGTCTGGGGCGAGAAGCCCCAGGACTGCCGAAAAGAAGAATTTTCCCTCGCGCCCAGAGGGCGCGAAGAAGAAAGGAGCAAAACAATGGATTTCGCACAAGCATCCTGCACTGAATTTGTAACGGTATTAGCCTCCAACGCCCCAGTCCCCGGCGGCGGCGGGGCATCCGCCCTGGTGGGAGCCATCGGCACCGCCCTGGGCAACATGGTGGGCTCCCTCACCGTGGGTAAGAAGAAGTACGCCGATGTGGAAGAGGAGATCATCGCCCTCAAGGCCAAGTGCGACCAGCTCCAGAAGGACCTGCTGGACCAGATCGCCCTGGACGCCAAGGGCTTCGAGCCTCTGGCCAAGGCCTACGGCATCCCCAAGGACGACCCCAACCGGGACAAGGTCCTGGAGGAGGCCACCATCGTGGCCTGCCAGGTGCCCGTGAAAATCATGGAGCTGTGCTGCGAGGCTCTGGACGCCATCAAGGTCTTTGCTGAGAAGGGCAGCCGTCTGGCGGTCAGCGATGCCGGCTGCGGCGCGGTGTGCGTGAAGGCCGCGCTCCAGGCCGCCTCCCTGAACGTGTTCATCAACACCAAGACCCTCCAGAACCGGGAGCTGGCCGAGGAAATGAACAAAAAGTGCCTGGGTATGCTGGATAAATACTGCGCCATGGCGGACGATATTTTTGAGACCGTCAAGGCAGGATTCTTTAAATAAGATTTCAGGAAAAGAGAGGAACAACTACAATGGCTAAACAGCTTTTAGGAAAAGAAGTCAACGCCGCCCTCAACGCCCGGATCATCGCCGACTGCGAGGCGGTGAAGGCCAAGGGCGTGAACCCCACCCTGGCCATCGTCCGCTGCGGCGAGCGGCCCGATGATCTCAGCTACGAGCGGGGCGCCACCAAGCGGGCCGAGACCCTGGGCGTGGCGGTGGAGAAATTCGTCCTCCCCGAGGACGTGAGCAAGGAGGAGCTCCTCAAAACCATCGATGAGATCAACGCCAACGACAAGATCCACGGCGTGCTCCTCTTCCGCCCCCTGCCCAAGCACCTCAAAGCCGACCAGGACGAGATCTGCAACCGCTTGGATCCCCGCAAGGATGTGGACGGCATGACCGACCTCTCCAACGCCGGGGTGTTCATGGGCAAGGAGCTGGGCTTCGCCCCCTGCACTCCCGCCGCCTGCATGGAGATCCTGGCCCACTACGGCATTGACTGCACCGGCAAGAAGGCCGTGGTCATCGGCCGCAGCCTGGTGGTTGGCAAGCCCCTGGGCATCATGCTCATGGGCAAGAACGCCACCGTCACCACCTGCCACACCCGCACCAAGGACGTGCCCGCCGTGACCAGGGAGGCCGACATCCTGGTCTCCGCCGCCGGTGTGCTTAAGAGCCTGACCAAGGAGTACGTCCGTCCCGGCCAGATCGTCATCGATGTGTCCATCAACTGGGACGAAGCCAAGGGCGGCATCGCGGGCGACGCGGTGTATGAAGAGGTGGAGCCCATTGTGGAGGCCATCACGCCCGTACCCGGCGGCGTGGGAGCCGTCACTACTTCCGTGCTGATCGGGCACGTGGTGGAGGCGGCCAAGCGCTCCCTTGGATGATGGGGGGCGTTTTTGTTGGCAAACCAGAAAAGCAAGGCCCTCAACAGCGTCAACATCATCCGAATCTTCCTGCTGGCTTCCTCGGCGGCGTACCTCATTGGGGCCATAGCGGCCCCCGACCGGGGGGAGATGATGTCGGGGCTGGCCCGGATCCTCATGTCCCCGGCCCAGCTGACCAAGGACTACTTTGAGGTCGGCAGCATCTCCGGGGCGTTCCTCAACGTCTCCCTGGTGGGCTTCGTCTGCGCGGCCATGACCTGCCTGCCCGGCGCGGCGGTGGGGGGCGGGACTGTCGCTGCCTATTTCCTCACCACGGGGTTCTCCTTCTGGGGCATCAACTTCCTGAACATGTGGCCCTTCTTCCTGGGGGTCATGGTCCACGCCCTGGTGCGGAAGGAGCCCTTCCCCAAGTACGTGAACCTGGCCATGTTCGCCACGGCCCTGTGCCCTCTGGCCAGCGAGCTGCTGCTGCGCTACCCCGAGAGCGGAGAGCCCAGAGGGGTGACCCTTACCGGCGTAGTGCTGATGTTGGTGGTGGGGATGCTCATTGGTTTCCTCACCCCGGCCATGGCAGGGCACTCCCCCAACGTACATAAGGGGTACGATCTGTACTCCGCCGCCTTGCCCGGCGTACTGCTGGGGCTCATGGCGGTGGCGGCGCTGTATAAGACCCTGGGGCACACCGTGCCGGAGATCAAGGCCACCCTGGGGGGCAGCCACCCCGGCGTAGTGTGGACCTTCTGCGGGATATTCTTTGTCCTGTGCGTCCTGGCGGGCTGGTGGCTCAACGGGAAGAGCTTCAAGGGCTATACGGACCTCCTCAGGGACACTGGCCACAAGGCGGACTTCGTGGGCAAGTACGGCCCCGGCCTGGCCCTGATGAACTTCGGTTTCTACGGCCTGATGATCCTGGCCTACTACATCTTCGTCAACGCCATCATGGGGGACCCCTTCAGCGGCTTCAACGCCGTGACCATCGGCATCGTGTTCTGCATGGTGTGCTTCGGCGCGGCGGGGGCCCATCCGGGCAACATCTGGCCCATCATGGTGGGCTACGTTCTCTTCTCCTTCGCCGCCACCCAGCTGCTGGGCGGCGTGTTCCCGGTGAATAACCAGGCCATCATGGTGGGGCTGTGCTTCGCCAGCGGGCTGGCCCCCATTGCCGGGAACTACGGCTGGTGGGCCGGCGTTCTGGCCGGCGGGATGCACTACCTCCTGGTGACCTCCATCCCCGCCATCCACGGCGGCTTCAGCCTGTATAACGGCGGCTTCACCTCCCTGGTGATCGCCACCATTCTGGTGCCCCAGCTGGAGACCTTCTGCAAGACGAAGGAGCAGCGGCTGGCGGCCAAAAAGTAATATCCAGAGCAACCCTCTATTCCAAGTCATAAGGAGCGATGCGCAATGACCAAACAGACCCTCCGCGCTGAGGTAATCGCACGGGCGAAAAACCTTTCCTCCACTTACTGCCGCGAGGCGGACGAAGCAATCTGCCGCAGGGTGATCGGGACCGATATCTATGAGAAGGCCCGGACCATTTTCTGCTACGTGGGAACGGAGCGGGAGATCGACACCATGCGTCTGATCCACATCATGATGCGGGACGGAAAGAAGGTGGCGGTCCCCCTGTGCGTGGAAAAGGGCGTCATGGAGGCGCGGCGGATCGAAGGAATGGGCGATCTGGTCAGCGGACGCTACGGCATCCTGGCCCCCCGGCTCCAGTGTCCGGTAGTGGCTCCGGAGGACCTGGACCTGGTGATCGTCCCCTGCTGCACCGGCAACGCCAAGGGAGAGCGGCTGGGCTATGGCGGCGGGTACTACGACCGGTATCTTCCGAAGGTCAAATGTCCTACCATGCTGCTGTGCCGCCACCAGCTGGAGCGGGAAGACATCCCCCTGGAGGCCCACGATGTCCGGATGGACTACTTTGTCACTGAGCGGGACGTGGCGGCCTGCAGGGCGGAGGGCGAATAGTATCCCTATAAGGTATCAGATTCATCAAAAGAGGGCGCGCCGCGCCCAAAACATCCATGCATGGCAGGGCTGTGACCGTAATGGGTCACAGCCCTGTCTTTTCATAAATGGGGGAGCTCCCTGCGGTATTTTCTCAGATCATCTTCTCCCACAGTTTCCACGATCTCATCAATCGCCGCAGCAAGAGAGGCCGTATCCTCCGGCAAGGTCCCCTGCAGCTGGAAGGCGTTCGATGCGCCCAGTGCGGCAAATTGAACGGGTATCTCCAGGTTTTCCAGCAGCGTGCGGATCTCCTTGTATTTTTCGATCTCGCTTTCCTCCTTCCAGCAGCCGCGCTGCATTTCCTGATAAAGCGCCGAGTCCGGGTAAACGGTCAGCATGTTGACGCCGATGCGCATTGGGTGAAGCTGGTTACAGAGGCGGGCCGTTGCCTTGGCTCCAATCTCGCCGCGTCCGGCGCCGGAAATGCCCGCCAAATAGAAGAAGCTGTAATGTATGCCGGCCTGATCCAGCCGATGGCATTGTTTTACAACAGCACCGGCGGCATAGCCCTTGTTCATAAAGCGCAGTGCCTCTTCATCGCCGGTTTCGATCCCGATTGTCAGCCCATCGTATCCGGCCCTGTGAAGGGCGTCCAGTTCTTCCGCTGATTTCAGCTCAATATCCGTGATCCGCGCAAAGCATCCCACGGTTTTGACCGATGGGATGTATTTCCGGATCAGACCGGCAATGGTCAAAAGCCGCTCAGATTTCAGCACAAAGGGATTCGCCCCCACCAAAAAGACCCGCCGGACGCGCTCCGGCCCGGGCATTCCCTGCAGCCGGGCGGCCAGCATTGCGATAGGGTCCGTGCTCCAAAGCTGCGCCTCCTGCAGGTCGCTCTCTATGTCCCCGAGGGACGACATCCTGAACCGGAATGGCAGATCGTTATAGAGCGTACAAAATTTGCACTTGTGATGGGTGCAGCCCGCCGTTGCTTCCAGCAGCAGCGAAGACGCCTCGTAAGGCGGCCTCCAGATGGTTCCGGTGTAATGCATGACAAAACCTCCTTTTCCGCCATTATATCATGGTACCCAAAATTGAAAAGTACGGTACTTTTTTGCAGTACCTTGCTTTTTAAGGGCAGCGGCGATATAATGCGGCCGGGAGGTCATACAAATGAAAAAAACAGAAACGGCGGTCCAACGCTGCAAAACAATGTCAACCCTGCAAAAGATCCTGGGCGGCAAGTGGAAACTTGAGATCCTCTACTATATTGCTTTCCGCGATATCCATAGATTTGGAGAGCTGCGCCGTCAAATTGGGGAAATAACGGAATCGTCCCTGACAAAGCAGCTTCGGGAACTGGAGGCCGATGGATTCCTGATCCGGCATGATTTCAGGGAGATTCCGCCTCGCGTGGAGTATACCCTGTCTGACCTGGGCAGGAGCTTCATGGACGTTATGGATTACATGAAAAAATGGGGAGACCGGCATTTGCCGAATGTGCAAAATTCCTGACAACAGCCTGCAGGGGCAGGTATCATGTATAGCCTGGTAACATAGTTTACAAAATGTCCGAAGACATGGTTTACAAGTAGATGCTACACTCAGGGC
>CAMWTG010000091.1 GCA_947177115.1 uncultured Clostridia bacterium | reverse complement strand
GCCAACGGCTATCTGTCGGCGGCGCTGGAGGAGCTGAAAAAGTAAACGCCTTTTGAAAAGGCGGGGATCACCATGTGCCTTTCTACTATTTACAAAAACGAAAAGCAGGAGGACAACATCCTCTGCAAATTCGTGGCCAGCATCAACGTGGACGGCGACAAGCTGACCTTCGAGGACGTGATGGGCATGAAGACCACCATCACCGGCAGGCTGGTCAGCGCCGACCTGACGGCGGGCAGCGTCATTGTGGCGGCGGAGTGAGGGTATGAGAGAGTACGAGCTCTGCTGCGAGATCTTTAATCAGTGCAGCAATAATCAGATGCGGGACGTGGATTTCCAGGAGGTATCCGTGGAGGACACGGACGCCTATATCCGCCAGCTGGAGCCCCGGGCGGAGATCGAGCGGGAAGACCTGGCAGACGGCGCGGTGGTGTATCATACCAATACCGCCGGACTGTTGAAGAGGTACAGCTTTACGCCGATCTGAGGGAAACGTGAAATCATGTAGTGGCGGGCATTGCCCGCCCGATACGATAACTTGCATTTTCCGTTGGAAGCAGGCGAGCGATGCTCGCTCCTGCACAAGCGAATCAAAACCGGAGAACCATCGAAGTTTTGTAACCCATGGCGGCGGTGCCGCTGGAAAATAAATTTTACCTATGGAGGAATTTTACCATGAGCGTAGCCGATATTTTTGAAGAAAGAGCAGCGTTTTCTTTTGAAGTGTTTCCCCCCAAGACCGATGTGGGCATGGAGAAGCTCTGCGGCGCCGGCGGCGTGCTGGAGCAGCTGTACACCCTGAACCCTGACTACATCTCCTGCACCTACGGCGCGGGCGGTACCAACGTGGGCAAGAACCTGGAAGTTCTGGACAAGATCCAGAAGGACGGCAAGTGTACCCCCGTCACCCACTTCACCTGCATCGGCAATACCCGCGAGGGCATCAAGGAGCAGCTGGAGAACTACCTCTCCCACGGCATCAACCACATGCTGGCCCTCCGCGGCGACCTGCCCTTCGGCTGGACCGGCACCGGCGGCGACCTGCACTACGCCACCGAGCTGGTGAAGTTCGTGCGCAAGGAGTTCGGCGACAAGTTCACCATCGCCGTGGCCGGTTCCCCCGAGGGCCACATCGCCTGCCGCAGCCTGGAGGCCGACATCGGCTTCCTCAAGCAGAAGCAGGACGAGGGCGCGGACTATATCATGACCCAGCTGTGCTGGGATATGGATCAGTTCAAGTACTGGCTGGAGGCCATCCGCGCCGCCGGCATCTGGATGCCCGTGGACGTGGGCATCATGCCCATCCTGGACCAGGCCGCTACCATTAACATGGCCCTCAGCCGCAACGGCTGCGTCATGCCCCGCGCGCTGTGCGAGATCATCTCCAAGAACTGGATCTTCCCCAATCCCTTCGCCGTGGGCCTCACCGATGCCAAGGGCAACAACGCCTGCTTCGATGCGGACATCGAGGGCAAGAAGGCCAGCTTCAAGGAGGCCGGTATCGAGTATACCATCAACCAGATCGATGAGTACCGCGCCTGCGGCATCGATGGTATCCACCTGTACGCTCTGAACAAGTACGATGACGTGGCCCGCATCGTCAAGGAGTCCGGCATCGTAGACCTTTGATTTCCCGGAAACCGCACATAATAAGATGGACGCCGCGCCTGCGGCGCGGCGTCCGTTTTCCCGATCCCAACGAACGATAAGGAGAGATCATCTATGGCCCAGACCATTGCGCTGGCCGGCAAGGGCGGCGTAGGAAAAACAACGATCTGCGGGATGCTCATTGAGTATCTCTGCGCAAAAAAACAGGGTCCTGTTCTTGCAGTGGACGCCGATGCCAACAGCAATCTCAATGAGGTGCTGGGGGTGGAGGTAGAGGAGACCTTGGGAGACATCCGGGAGGACATCGCCCGGGCGGAGATGGCCGCCGAGCAAGTGATCCCCACGGGGATGACCAAGGCGGACTACGCTGAGATGCGGTTTTCCGATGCGCTGACGGAGGCGGACGACTATGACCTGCTGGTCATGGGCCGCACCCAGGGAAAGGGCTGCTACTGCTTCGTCAATGGCCTGCTCACAAGCCAGGTGGCCAAATACGCCAAGAACTACCGCTATATCGTGGTGGACAACGAGGCGGGGCTGGAGCATCTGAGCCGGGGCGTGCTGCCCCAGGTGGACACTATCCTGCTGGTCAGCGACTGCTCCCGGCGGGGCGTCCAGGCGGCGGGACGGCTCAGCGAGATGATCGTGGATCTGAAGCTGGGAGCCAAGGAGGTCGGCCTTATCATCAACCGGGCTCCCGGCGGCGAGCTGAATCCCGGCGTCCGGGAGGAGATCGACAAGTACGGCATGAAGCTCATCGGCGTTGTCCCCCATGACGACACCGTGTATGCCTACGATGCGGAGGGCAGGCCCTCTGTGACCGTTCCCGGCGACAGCCCGGTGAAGCAGGCGGTGCATCGGATCTTTGACCAGCTGACGCTGTAGATCACGGGACCCGATCGTGTAGGGGCGAATAGCATCCGCCCGCACGATGACCTGCATCTTCCGTAAGAAACGGGCGAGCAATGCTCGCCCCTACACAGATCTATCGTATCCAAGCATGTTTCCGCACAAGCAAATCCATAGAGCCAATCACATAAATGAAGGGAGACAAAAAACCATGCCTTTTGCAAAAAAGCCCCAGGTTTTCAGCGCCAAGATCAATGAGCTGACGCTGGGTACCGGAGACAAGGCCACCGTCCTGGGCGGCCAGAATGTCTTTAACCTCTATGCCTTCGATGCGCCCATTGCCAACCGCCCCAAGATCGGTATTGATGTGTCCGATGATCCCGAGCAGCCTTCCGAGGGCCTGAAGGAATTCTACGCAGGCTGCGACACCCTGGCCGCCAAGGCCAAGAAGGCCGCTGAGCTGCCGGAGGCGGACTTCGTCTGCATCCGCTTCGATCTGGCCGACCCCAACGGCGCCAACAAGTCCATTGAGGACTGCGTGGCCGATGCCAAGGCTGTGGCCGAGGTGGTTGACAAGCCCATCGTGGTGGCCGGCTGCAAGAACAGCGAGAAGGACGCCGACCTGTTCGGCAAGATCTCCGAGGCCCTCCAGGGCAAAAATATCCTTGTCCTCTCCGCCAAGGAGGAGAACTACAAGGGCGTAGCCGCCGGCGCCGGCATGGCCTACGGCCAGAAGGTGGGCGCTGAGTCCGCCGTGGACATCAACCTGGCCAAGCAGCTCAACGTGCTGATCACCCAGATGGGCGTCTCCGGCGAGAACGTAGCCATGAACATCGGTTCCGCCGCCGCCGGCTACGGCTTTGAGTACGTGGTCTCCACCCTGGAGCGCGTAAAGGCCGCCGCCCTGAGCCAGAACGATGCCACCCTCCAGATGCCCATCATCACCCCCGTGGGCGTGGAGACCTGGGGCGTGAAGGAAGCCACCGCCCCCGAGAGCGAAAACCCCGGCTGGGGCAGCGCTGAGGAGCGCGGCATCGACATGGAGGTCGAAACTGCCGCCGCCTGCCTGGCTTACGGCAGCGATGCCGTCATCCTCAAGCATCCGACTTCCATTCAGACCACTGCGCGGCTGGTCGCCGCTTTGATGTAAGGAGGGCCCGAACCATGGCACTGAAAGGTCTTGACATTTTTAAGCTGACTCCCAAAACCAACTGCAAGGACTGCGGCAACCCCACCTGTATGGCGTTCGCCATGAAGGTGGCCTCCGGCGCGCTCCCCATTGAGAAGTGCCCCCACATGTCCGCTGATGCTCTCTCCACCCTGTCCGAGGCCACCGCGCCCCCGATGAAGAGCTACAAGGTGGGCGATCTGGCCCTGGGCGGCGAGACCGTCCTGAGCCGTCACGAGAAGACCCTGGTCAGCAAGACTCTGTATGCTGTTCAGGTCTGCGACTGCATGGACGAGGCCAAGCAGGATGAGGTCATCAAGAACATCCCCGCCGTGGATTACGAGCGTATCAGCGAGCGGATGTACGTGGAGATGGTCTTTGTTGCCCACAGCAAGGATAAGGCTCCCGCCGACTTTGCCGCCCTGGTGGCCAAGGTCAAGGCTCTGGGCCGCCCCATGATCCTCAGCTCCACCGATGTGGAGGCCATGAAGGCCGGCGTTGAGGCCGCCGCAGGCTGCGAGATCATTGTCAATGGCGCCACCATTGACAACTATGCCGACATGAGCGCTGTTGCCACCGGGGCCAAGGCTCTGCTGGGCGTTCAGGGCGAAAGCCTGGAGCAGCTCCACGAGGTGGTGGAGAAGCTGGAGGCCGCCGGCAACAAGAACCTGATCCTGGAAGTCAGCCACGCCTCCGTCAAGGATGCCTACGCCGAGGCTGTCCAGATCCGCCGCGCCGCCCTGAAGGACGGCGACCGGACCTTCGGTTATCCCTCCATCGTCAACGTGGCCGCGCTGTGCAATGGCGATGCCCACCTGGAGGCCGCCCTGCTGAGCCTGTTTACCTGCAAGTACGGCTCCATTGTGGTCTGCTCCGAGATGACCTATGCCAAGGCTCTGCCGCTGTACGGCCTGCGTCAGAACATCTTCACCGACCCCCAGAAGCCCATGAAGGTCCAGCCCGGCATCTACCCCATCAACGGCGCGGACGAGAACAGCCCCTGCTGCCTGACCGTGGACTTCGCCCTGACCTACTTCCTGGTCTCCGGCGAGATCGAGCGCAGCAAGATGCCCGTGAACCTGCTGATCACCGATGCCTCCGGCATGTCCGTGCTGACCGCCTGGGCCGCCGGCAAGTTCTCCAGCTCCTCCATCAAGAAGTTCTTCGATGAGTTCGATATCAACAACAAGATCAAGAGCCGCGCTCTGATCATCCCCGGCAAGGTGGCCGTCATGAAGGGCGAGATCCAGGACAAGCTGCCTGAGTGGAGCGTCATCGTGGGCACTACTGAGGCTGTCCAGTTGGTGAAGTACCTCCGCGATGAGGAGTGGAAGAAGAGCTACGTGGACAAGTCCGCTGCGGCTCCTGCCGGCGAGGCTGCCGCCGAGCCCGCTCCCGCTCCCAAGAAGGTCATCCCCGCGCCTCCCATTGTGGTGAACGGCCCCTACATGATCGATGACAAGCCCGTGACCTACAAGGGCCACGATCCCAACGCGCAGACCTTCGTCACCATCGGCGAGCGGATCCACTGCATCTCCCCCGCTATCCGCAAGGCCATGGACAGCTACGATGAGGCGCCCATCCTCAAGCGCGCCGCTGAGCAGATCGCCGCCGGCGCGACCTATCTGGATGTCAACATCGGGCCTGCCGAGAGCAACGGCCCGGAGCTGATGACCTGGGCGGTCCAGCTGCTCCAGCAGAACTTTAACAACGTGCCTCTGGCTCTGGATACTGCCAACATGGCCGCTATTGAGGCGGGCATCAAGGTGTACAACCGCGCCAATGGCAAGCCCATTGTCAACTCCGCCGATGCCGGCAGCCGTATCGGATACATTGATCTGGCAGCGGCCAACGATGCTATTGTTATTGCCCTGTGCTCCGCCGATGGCATTGCCAAGGACAACGAGGAGCGCATGATGCACTGCCACAACATGCTGGAGCGTGGCCTGCACCTGGGTATGGAGAGCGATGACCTGTGGTTCGATCCTCTGTTCCTGGTCATCAAGGGCATGCAGGATAAGCAGATGGACGTGCTCAACGCCATCCGCGCCTTCTCCGATGAGGGCCTGAAGTCCACCGGCGGCCTCAGCAACAACTCCAATGGTATGCCCAAGCACATCCGTCCTATTATGGACGCGGCAATGGTGGGCATGGCCATGACCATGGGCCTGACCTCCGCCATTGTGAACCCCTGCGACCAGCGCCTGATGGAAACCATCAAGAGCTGCGACATCATCAAGAATCACAACCTGTACGCGGATTCCTACCTGGAGATCTGAGCGGACAGACATCAATGCGGCAAGGAGGGGGCCCCAATGGGCCCCCTCCTTGCGTGTACTGAAAGAAGAGCGGAGGGCTCCTTTTGATGCCCTCCGCTCTTTTGCTCTCTCTTCGATATAGTCAACTGTATTGACTATGAATTTTCAGATGAACCATCAGTTCAGGAAATCCTTCAGCTTCTTGCTGCGGCTGGGGTGGCGGAGCTTCCGCAGGGCCTTGGCTTCGATCTGGCGGATGCGCTCCCGGGTAACGTTGAACTCCTTGCCCACCTCCTCCAGGGTGCGGGTGCGGCCGTCTTCAATGCCGAATCGAAGCTTCAGCACCTTTTCCTCACGGGGAGTCAGGGTGGACAACACATCCACCAGCTGCTCCTTCAGAAGCGTGAAGCTGGCGGCTTCGCTGGGTTCGCTGGCGCCCTCATCAGGGATGAAGTCGCCCAGATGGCTGTCCTCCTCCTCGCCAATGGGCGTCTCCAGGCTGACGGGCTCCTGGGCGATCTTCAGGATCTCCCGGACCTTGTCCACAGGCATATTCATCTCCTCGGAGATCTCCTCGGGAGATGGATCATGGCCCAGCTCCTGGAGAAGCTGCCGGGAGACGCGGATCACCTTGTTGATGGTCTCCACCATATGGACGGGGATCCGGATGGTCCTGGCCTGGTCGGCAATGGCCCGGGTAATGGCCTGACGGATCCACCAGGTGGCATAGGTGGAGAATTTATATCCCTTGGTATAGTCAAACTTCTCCACCGCCTTGATGAGGCCCAGATTGCCCTCCTGGATCAGATCCAGGAACAGCATTCCACGGCCCACATACCGCTTGGCAATGGACACCACCAGACGGAGGTTGGCCTCAGCCAGCTTCTGCTTGGCCCGATCCCCTTCCTTGACCAGCTTCTTCAGCTGGGCCAAGTCCTCCGGGGAAAAGCCGGACTCCTCCGCCTCGTCCAGCTGTTCCTGGGCCAGAGAGCCGGCGCTCATCTTCTGGGCAAGGTCGATCTCCTCTTCCGGCGTCAGCAGGGATACCTTGCCGATCTCTTTGAGGTACATGCGCACAGGATCGTCAATGGCGAAGCTGTCCACCAGCGTGTTAGGGTCTACCAGCTCCTCCTCCTCAATGTCTACGATCTCGTCCAGCGGCGGGTCCATGTCATCGGGCATCTCCGGAAGGATGTCCTCCTCGCTGCCGATCTCAATGGACAGGGATTCCAAAGAATCATAGATCTTCTCCATCTGGTCGCTGTCCAGCTCGATCTCGTCCAGCACCTCCATCATCTCTGCAGAATCCAAACGCCCCCGCTTCTTACCCCTGGCGAAGAGATCCATGATCTTTTCATTTGCCAGCAGAATAGAGGCCGCGGGCAGCTTCTCCACCACCTTGTCCGGCAGGCGGGCATACTTCTTCTCCCCCTCAGCCTTCTTGCTCTCGGAGGCCCCCGTTCCCACGGTCAGCTCTTCCTTCTTCTTTGTCATGACTGCTTTCCTCCGTTACCCTTTTTCTTTTTGTCTTCCTTGAATTTTTCCACAGCGGCCCGTAGCGGGTCGGCCTCCGCCTCTCCCTGCCGCCTGGCCGCAGACGTCAGCACTACCTGTATGTAATCCGCCAGAGCCCGGTCCGCATGGGCCGGGGCCTCCGGCTTCTGCAAAACGCCGGTGAGGTGCCCCATCTCCTCGGGCGTACACTGTCCCGCCAGGGACGCAGCCGACATGGCGCGGCCTTCTCCCCACGCCTCCAGCAGCAGTGCGTAAATACGGCCCAGAAAAGGGGAACTGAATGCCTCCGGGACCAAATCCCCGCATTTCTCCGCCAAGGAGCTGTCCAGCAGCAACAGACGGATGATCCCCTCCTCCGCCATAGCGGAGCGGAGGTCGGTATAGCGGATGGCCCGGTCCCGGGGCTGCCGGATGGCGGCGGTGTTCAGGCTCTCCCGCTGAAGGGCCTTCCGCTCCTGTCCCTTCTTTTTCCGATGGACCCGCTCTACCTCGGTGACCATGGCCTGCCGGGAAATACCGGCCGTCTCGGCGGCGCGGCCGGCGTAGATCTCCCGCTCCACCGCGTTGGACAAAGAGGCGATCAGCTGGCTGATCTCGCCGCCATAAGCAATTTTCTGGTCCGGGTCGCTGAGGTCATATTTGGCGGCTATGGCGTCCATACGGTAATCCATCTGATTGGCGCTGCCGTTCAGCATAGCCTCAAAGGCGGCGGGACCCTGGAATTTGATAAAATCATCCACATCCTGCTTGATATATTTCCCGTCCGCCAGGCGGCGGGGAAGTTGGAGGACGCGGACGGTGAACTCACTGTCTTTCAACAGGTCGATGTTCTTCTGAGTCGCCATCTGTCCCGCCGTGTCATTGTCGTAGCAGAGGACCAGCTCCTTGGTATACCGGCTGAGGATCTTGGTCTGCTCCATGGTGAGAGCGGTGCCCATGGAGGCCACGGCGTTGTCAAAGCCCGCCTGATGCAGGGTTATCACATCAATATTACCCTCACAGAGGATAAAATTGGGACGTTTGGTCTTTTTGGCCAGATTGATGCCATAAAGGTTCCTGCGTTTGCTGTAAACAATGGTTTCAGTCGTATTCATATATTTGGGCTCGGACTGATCCAGCACCCGGCCGCCAAAGGCCACCACATCCCCCTTCACGTCAATGACGGGAAACATGAGGCGGCCACGGAACTTATCATAAAGCCGCCCCTGCTTATTCTGCACCACCAGGCCCGCCGCCAGAAGGTCGGCCTTGGTATAGCCCTTCTCCTGCATGGCGGTGAGCAGACTGTCCCAGCCGTCCAGAGAGGCCCCCAGGCCAAAGTTCATGGCGGTCTTCCGGGTAATCTTTCGCCGCTCCAGATAGGCGGACGCCGCCGCCCCCTCGGGCTTGGCCAGATTCTGGTAAAACCAGCGGGCGGCGTCCTTGTTCAGCGCCAGAACCCTCTGCCGGCGGCGGGATTCCTCCAGGCCGGTATTATCCTCCGGGACCTCCAGGCCCGCCCGCTTGGCCAGAAAGCGGACGGCATCGGGGAAACCGAGATTTTCGATCTCCATAATGAATTGGATCACACCGCCGCCGTGGTGGCAGCCGAAGCAGTAATAAATCTGCTTGTCCGCAGCCACAGAGAAGGAGCCGGTCTTTTCATTGTGGAAGGGGCACAGCCCAAAATAGTTGCCGCCCTTTTTTGTCAGGGTCACATAGGAGGAGACCACGTCCACGATATCACTGCGGTCGATCAGCTCGTCCAAAAACCGCTGGGAAAATGCCACGGACCTTACACCTCCCCTATTGTATAAACCGTTCTATTACAGTATACAACGAAAAGAGCAAAAATCCTCTTTTCTAAGAAAAATTTTTTAGAATTTTTTATTTGGCAACTTTTCCCCCAAAAACGGCGTTATGTAACCCTCTTTGTTAAATTCTAAATTTGCGCCCGGAAATCCGGCGAATCAGGGCGTTTTC
>CAMWTG010000090.1 GCA_947177115.1 uncultured Clostridia bacterium | reverse complement strand
AGAGCGCGTGGGGGTGCTGGAGGTGGCGGTGCGTATGGACGATATTCTGCCGGACCTGTTTTCCGGCACGGAGGACGGCTGGGCCGTTCTGACGGATGGCTCCGGAAAACTGCTGGCGGGACATGTCCCGGCGGACAATATATCCCTGGAGGAGCTGGCCCAGGCGCCGGACGGCGAACCGTATACCCTGGCCGGGGTGCGGGTGCTGGTGACACGTACCTGCCTGCGGGATCTGGACTGCGCCTATGTGCAGGTCACCAGCCTGACTGACATTTATCAGACGATCTTGTATCAGTCGCTCTATCTGCTGGCTGTGGTGCTGGCGGCTTTTTGCCTGATGCTGTGGGCGGTCTCCAGGCTGACGCGGCGGCTCCTGCGGGGATTTTACGGGGCCTTTGACGGCATCCGCGCCTTCGCGTCCGGGGACGTCCATGCACAGGTGGCGGTCACCGGGCAGGGGGAGGCTGCGGATTTCGCCCGGGAGGCGGGCCGCCTGCTGGATCAGATCCGGTGGCTGATGAAGAACAACCTGGAGCGGGAAATGGACATCCGGAACGCGGAGACCCGGGCCCTTCAGAACCAGATCAACGCCCATTTTATCTACAATGTGCTGGAGGCCATCAAGATGATGGCGGAGATCGATGAAGAATATGAGATCGCCGACGCGGTGACCAGCCTGGGCAAGCTGCTGCGCTACAGCATGAAGCTGGAGGGCGGCGGCGTCCGGCTGGACCGGGAGCTGGACTATATCCGGAACTACGTGGCGCTGATGAATCTGCGCTTTGACTATGTGATCCGGCTGGAGATGGACGTCCCGCCCCAGCTGATGGGGCAGCTGGTCCCCAAGATCAGTTTGCAGCCGATTGTGGAAAACGCCGTGGTCCACGGCGCGGCGGTGATGGCCGCTGATACGGTCATTACCCTGCTGGGAGAGCTGGACCAGGATAAGGGAGCTTTTACCATCTCGATTGCCGACAGGGGCTGCGGGATGGACGAGGCGGCGCTGGCCCGCCTGCGCCGCCAGATCGCCGGGGAGGAGCCTGCCCGCTCTTCCTCCGGCAACGGGATCGGTTTGAAAAACGTGCAGGACCGCATCCGGATGGCCTTTGGGCCGGGTTATGGTCTGACCGTGGCCTCCCAGCCGGGCCGGGGCACCACGGTCATTGCGGCTTTCCCCTATCATGCGGAAACGGAGGAGGACCCATGAACACCATATTGATCGCGGAGGACGAGAAATTCATCCGGCGGGGTCTGAAAACCATGATCGAGCGCTCCCCCGTCCCTACCGGCGAAATTTTGGAGGCCCGGGACGGGGAGGAGGCGCTGGAGCTGCTGCGCGCCCGCCCGGTGGACCTGCTGGTGACGGACATCCGGATGCCCCGGATGGACGGCATCGAACTGGTTTCCCAGCTGGGAAACCTGGACCACCAGCCCATGGTGCTGGTGGTCAGCGGCTATGACGACTTCTCCTATGCGGTGGAGATGCTCCGCAGCGGCGCGCAGGATTATCTGCTCAAGCCCGTGGAGCGGGAAAGGCTCTATCAGGCGCTGGAGAAGCTGGAGGAGCGGTACCGTAAGGAGCAGACAGCCCGCGAGGAGCAGGAGCGCCAGTTTTATCACGCCCTGCGCCAGCTGATGCTGGAATCCCTCCGGGACGAAGAGCGGCAGAAGCTGCTGGAAAAGGTGCGGGAACGGTTTTTTGCCGGTCCATATGTGGGATTCTGCTCCGGAACGGTGGAGCAGCCTGTGCCGGAGGGCGTGCTCTGCCTCCGGGGGGCGGGCACCGCTGTTCTCTATGCGGTCCGGGAAGAATATATGGAACAATTGCTGCCGCTGCTGCCCTGCCCGCTGGGCCGCAGCGCCGTACATCAGGGGGCGGAGGGGCTGTATGACTGTTATCAGGAGGCCAGAAGCGCCTGGGAACGGTCGTTTTTTACCGGTACGCTGTGCGTGGGGCCGGTACGGCCGGGGAACAGGGCCCCTGCCGCGGACGCGCGGCAGCTGGCCGGACTGGTGGGGCTGTCCAGAGGGCAGGAGGCGTCCAGGCTGCTGGCCGCGGAGGCCGGGAGCGCCGCCCGGGGCGAGACGGCGCCGGACGCCTTTGCCAGGCTGTGCGCGGACTTTGTCCGGCAGCTGCATGCCTCCTACCGGAACATTCTGGCTATGGACGGAGAGGTGGAGCGGTTTGCGGATATCTGGGATTTCCCCAGCTGCGCACGGTATCTGGAGGAGCTGGGACAGTGGCTGGACCTCCTCTGCGGCCAGGCGGCCCAGGAGTTCTCCGATTATGAGAACAAGCAGAAGATCCGCCAGGCGGTGCAGTATATTCAGCAGAATTTCCGCCAGCCGCTGAACATGGCCCAGGTCAGCAACCATGTGTCCATGAATTACTCCCTGTTCAGCCTGCTTTTCAAGCAGTATACCGGCTCTAATTTTGTCAGCTATATGCAGAAGCTGCGCCTGGATGAGGCGAAGCGGCTGCTGAAAACTACGGACTGGCTGGTCAATGAGATCGGCCGGCGGGCGGGCTTTGCGGACGAAAAGCGTTTTCTCAAGGTATTCAAGGCGTCTGTGGGCCTCTCTCCAACGGAGTACCGGAAATCGGCCCTGCTGCTGGGGGAGGACGCGCCGGGGGATGAATCATAATGAAACGGGGACGGGCGGCTGTTGTTAGCGCGCCCGTCCCTGTTGTTCCGCTGTGATGAAAAAATGACACCGCAGTAAAATCAGGGCCGCTTTTTTCTCCACCGGATTTCAGTACAATAGGGGTATCAAACAGGGAAAGGCGGCGGTAATTTGCAGCAATTGGAATTTCTGAATGAACAGGGCGATTTTATCCTGCGCGGCGCGCAGGATCACGCCGGGATCTATTTTCCGCTGGTCAATGAGGGAGGAATGATGTCCAGCGTGACGCCCCTGCTCTCCGGCGACTGCAAGACCGGACAAAATACGTTTCTCCTGGCTCCGGCCAGTGCGGAGACGCTCCATGAGAGCCGGGCCAGCCGGAATTTCTGGGTGCAGGTCAATGGCGGCGAACCCTGGTCCGCCGCCGGACAGAGCGCGCCCCAGCAGGCGCGGCGCTTTACAGAGCAGGCGGAGGAGGCGGTGCTTACCGGCGGCCTGCTGTGGCAGAACGTCCGCCGGGAGCACCGGGCGTCCGGCTTGCGGGCTGATATCCTCAGCTTTGTCCCGGCGGGGGAGGAAAAGGTGGAGATCATGCAGGTGACCCTGACCAACGGCGGCGCTGCGCCTTTGGAAGTGGTCCCTACGGCGGCGATCCCCCTCTATGCCCGCTCCGCCGATAACATCCGGGACCACCGCCATGTCACCAGCCTGCTCCACCGGGTGGAGCTGCGCCGCCATGGTCTGGATGTGACCCCCACCCTGACCTTTGACGAGCGGGGCCACCAGCCGGGACGGGTGACCTACCGGGTATGGGGCGGCGATGAGACCGGAGCGCCGCCGGTGGGATTTATCCCCCTTGTCCGGGATTTCGTGGGCCGGGGAAGCTATGACTGGCCGGAGGCGGTGGTGCGGCCCTGTTCTGAAAAGCTGCTCCATGCCGGAGAAAGCGCCGGGGGGGACGAGGTGATTGCGGCGCTGTTTTTCCCGGCCGTGACCCTTCTGCCCGGAGAGCGGCGGCGGTATCAGATCGTCCTTGCCGTGGACGACAGCCCCGCCCCCTACCTGACGCCGGACGCTGTGGAGGCGGCTCTGGAGACTGCAAAGCGCTGGTGGCGGGCCAAGGCGGCGCAGGCCGTGCATACCGGCGATCCCCGCTTTGACGCCTGGATGCGCTGGGTGGCGGTACAGCCGACTCTGCGCAGGATCTTCGGGTGCAGCTTTCTGCCCCACCACGACTATGGCCGGGGAGGCCGGGGGTGGCGGGATCTGTGGCAGGACAGCCTGGCTCTGCTCCTGACGGACCCACGGGCGGTAAGGGCGGATCTGCTCAGCTATTTTGCCGGCGTGCGGACCGACGGTACCAACGCCACCATTATCGGCTCCCGGCCCGGCGAATTTAAAGCGGACCGGAACAATATCCCCCGGGTGTGGATGGACCACGGCTTCTGGCCCCTTCTTACTACGGCGCTGTATCTGGATGAGACCGGGGACAGCGGTTTCCTGCTGGAGCGGCAGTCCTATTTCCGGGACACCCTGCCCCATCGGGGTGAGGGCGTGCGGCGGGAGCAGCCCGGGCCGGAACGGGCCGGCACGGTACTGGAACATCTGCTGCTCCAGATGACCGCCGCTTTCTTCGATGTGGGGGAGCATGGCCATATGCGCCTGCGGGGCGCGGATTGGAACGATGGGCTGGACATGGCGTCGGAGCGGGGGGAGAGCGTGGCTTTCACCGCCGCTTATGCCTACGGCTTTGATTTATTAGCCGCGCTGGCGGAACGTCTGGCGGCGCAGGGGACGGATGTGGCGGCGGTCAGCGCTCCTTTGGCGGAACTGCTGGGTTTTCCGGAGGCGGCGTATGGAAAAGCGGATGAAATGCAGTCCGCTCTGTCACGGTACTGTGAAGCTATCGACCGGACTGCCGGAATGGCGTATGTCTCCATTCGGGAGCTGGCGGAAAAACTGCGGGTAATGGCCGGATGGCTGCGCGGTCATATCCGGCGGAGCGAGTGGGTAGGCGATGGCGCGGACCTCCACTGGTTCAACAGCTATTACGACAACTCCGGACGTCAGGCGGAGGGCCTGCGGGGGGAGACGGTGCGCATGATGCTCACCGGTCAGGTATTCTGCATCCTCTCCGGGACGGCCTCTGCGGAGCAGGTACGGGAGATCGTCCGGGCCGCCGACTGGTATCTGTGCCACCCCGCCAGAGGCGGATACTGCCTGAATACGGATTTCGGCGAGGTCAAGCTGGACATGGGCCGCATGTTCGGCTTCGCCTACGGCAGTAAGGAAAACGGCGCGGTATTCAGCCACATGGCGGTCATGTACGCCTACGCCCTCTATGTCCGGGGCTTCGCGGCGGAGGGCTGGCGGGTACTGGAGCACCTGTTCCGCCAGAGCAGCGATTTTGCACGCAGCGAGATACTGCCCGGTATTCCGGAATATTTTGACATACGGGGGCGGGGTATGTACCCCTATCTTACCGGCGCGGCCAGCTGGCTGCTGCTGGCTTTGCAGACGCAGGCCTTTGGCGTGCGGGGCTGCGGCGGGGAGCTGGTGCTGGAGCCCAAGCTGACGGCGGAGCAGTTCGATGCCAATGGGATTGCGGAAATATGCTGTACTGCTGCGGGCAGGAGGCTGCGCGTGCGCTATGAGAATCCGGAGAAGCTGGATTGGGGCGCGTACCGGATAGGCGAAGTCACCGCCGGTGACCGGCGGTGGACGCCGGAAACAGGCCGCGCCGTGCTGCGGCTCGGAGAACTGCCGGAAACAGACGGCGTATTGGAGCTGACGGCGGCGCTTGTGCCGGATGAAGGAGGAAAAAAGAATGTTTGACCAGCAGGGACGTTATGTGATCCGGGATTACCAGTCAAAGCCGCCCTTTTCCAGCTTTCTCCCCGGTATTGCCGGGCCCTTGGGGGTGCCGCTCTGGTGTTACTACAACAACCGGGGGCAGGCGGTGTGCAGCTTTGGCGCTAGGGACAAAGACCACGCTATTATGGAGTTTTCTCCCGCGCATACCGCGTACCAGAATGTGAGCCGCACAGGCTTCCGGACCTTCTGCAAGATCAATGGGGTATACCGGGAATTGTTCACCGGCAGCTGCGATATGCACATCGGCATGAGCGAGGTGGAGATTGCCTGCCGGGAGGGCGGTCTGGAGGCTTCCGCCCTCTATTTCGGCGTGCCCGGCGAGCGGACGGCGGCGCTGGCCCGGGTGCTGGCTGTGCGCAATGCCGGAGAAACGCCCGTCTCGCTGGAGCTGCTGGACGGGATGCCGGCTCTGGTTCCTTACGGCGTGGAGCAGGACGCGCTGAAAAACATGGCGAACCTGGCGAAAGCGTGGATGCAGGTGGAGGATACGGACCAAGGCCGCGCCTGTTTCCGTGTGCGGGCCTCCATGGCGGATACCGCCCAGGTGACGGAGGTGAAGGGCTGCAACTTCTGTCTGGGCCTGGACGGGGCCGGGACGCTTCTGCGCCCGCTGGTTCAGCCGGAACTGGTTTTTGGCATGGATACTTCCCTGGCGAGGCCGGAGGGATTCCTGGGTATTTCCCTGGAAAGGCTGATGAAGCTGCCGCAGGTAACGGAAAACCGGTTCCCCTGCTGCTTCCTGCCTATGAGGGCGGTCCTGGAGCCGGGGGAAGAGGTCGAGGTGTTCTCCCTCTATGGGCAGGCGGAGGACAAGGGGCGTGTTGCGGCGCTGGCGGAACGGGTGAATGGCAGGGACTGGTTCGAGGCAAAACGCCAGGAGGCTAAAGCGCTGGTGGACGGCCTCTGCGGCCCGATTGCCACAAAAACCGGCGATCCTGTTTTTGACGCTTACTGCCGCCAGAGCTATCTGGATAATCTCCTGCGCGGCGGCGCGCCCGTCTTTTTTGAGAGCGAGGGGAAAAAAGCGCCTTTCTACCTCTACTCCCGGAAACACGGCGACCCGGAGCGGGAGTACAACTACTTTTCTCTGGGCGGCGAGTATTACGCCCAGGGAAACGGGAATTTCCGGGATGTTAATCAGAACCGCCGGTGCAGCGTTCTGTTTGCCCCCGATATTGGCGCGGAGGATATCCATACGTTTTTTGACCTGATCCAATCGGACGGCTATAATCCGCTGGTGGTCACCGCCAGCACCTATACGCTTCCTGATGAGGCTCTGAACAAATTTCTGGAGAAGCTGCCGGAGGATTGCCGCGCCCAGGCGAGGGCGCTGTTGACAAAGCCGTTTACACCCGGTATGCTGGCTATGGCGCTGGAGGACTGGGGAATGGGTGCGAATGCCGGGGCGCTGGCAGCGGATGCCGTCTGCAGCTCCGGCAGCGAACCCAATGCCACGTTTTCCGAGGGCTATTGGTGCGACCACTGGACTTATAATCTGGATTTGATCGAGAGTTATCTGTCCGTTTACCCGGAACAGGCGGAAAAGCTGTTGTTTGAGGACCGCCGCTGCCGCTGGTATGAATCCCGCGTCCTGGTCAATCCACGGGCAAAACGCTATTGCATGACAGACAACGGCCTGCGCCAATACCATGCCCTGGATGAAGAAGCAAAGGCGGATACCACCCGCAAGTGGATGTACGCCGGAGAAGAAGAGGCCCGCAGTACGCTGATCGAAAAGCTGCTGCTGCTCTGCGCGGTCAAAACAGCCACTCTGGACGCTGCGGGTATGGGCGTTGAGATGGAAGGCGGTAAGCCCGGGTGGTATGACGCGCTCAACGGTCTGCCCGGCCTGCTGGGGTCCTCCATGGCGGAGAGCTGCGAGCTGGCCCGGCTGCTGGCTTTCACCCGTAAGGCTCTGGCCGGGTATGGGCAGGAGATATCTGTTTACGAAGAGATCGCGGGCCTGCTGAAGGAGGTAAACGACATCCTGCAAGCCGGGAATGAGCCATACGTCCAGTGGGACCGAATGAACCGCGTCAAAGAGAGCTACCGCGCGCAGACCGCCTTTGGTTTCAGTGGAGAGCGGCAGACGCTGAACTGCCGGACCACGGCGGCGATGCTGGAACGGATGGAGCGGGCGGTCCTCTCCGGTATTCAAAAGGCGGTGGAGCTGGGCGGCGGCGTCTGTCCCACCTATTTTACCTATGAGGCTACAGATATAGCCGTCACCCCTGACGGCCCCATGCCGCTGGCCCTGGAACCTCATCCGCTGCCCCTGTTTCTGGAGGGGCCGGTGCGCTGGATGAAACTGGACCTTCCTCAGGAGGAAAAGGCGGCGCTGGCCGTTAAGGTGCGGGAAAGCGGGCTTTATGACCGGGAGCTGAACATGTACAAGGTCAACGAGAGCCTGTCCTCCGTCAGCTACGAGGCGGGGCGCGCCCTGGCCTTTACCCCCGGCTGGCTGGAAAACGAGTCCATCTGGCTCCATATGGAATACAAATACCTGCTGGAGCTGCTGAAAAGCGGGCTCTATGCGCAGTTCAGCGAGGCGTTCCGGGCCGCCGCCATTCCCTTTCTGGACCCGGAGCGGTATGGGCGCAGTCCGCTGGAGAACGTGTCTTTCCTGGCCTCCTCCGCTAATCCTGACCCGTCCGTCTGGGGGAGAGGGTTCGTGGCCCGTCTCTCCGGCTCTACGGCGGAATTTTTGCAGATGTGGCAGATCATGTTTTTTGGGGCGAAGCCTTTCCGGTGGGACGGAAATGGTTTGCAGCTGGCCTTTGCGCCTTTTGTCCCGGCTTACCTCATGCCTGAGGACGGCGTGATAGAAGCTGCGTTTCTAGGCGGCGTCAAGGTTGCTTACCACGCCGCCGGGCTTGCGGAGCTGGTCCCCGGAAGGACGGTCCCCGTCCGCTGGGAGCTGACGGACCGGGACGGCGGGAAGCGGATCGCGGAAGGGCCTGCCCTTGGCGACAGGGATGCCCGCGCGGTGCGGGCAGGACAGATCAGTGAGATCAACATCACGATGAAGTGAGGAAAAGCTATGAAAGCGATCTTAACCACCACGAACCTGAAAGAGGGGCTGCTCTGGCGTCAGGAAGAAATTGCTGCCGGCGCCGTGGACTGCGTCCACCAGGCGACCATCTATCCCTCTGTCCGGTATCAGACCTTCGAGGGCTTCGGCGGCGCGTTTACCGAAGCCGCCGCCCATGCCTGGCAGCAGCTGCCCCAGGAGCGGCGGCAGGCGTTTTTGGACTGCTGTTTTGGGCCGGAGGGCCTGCAATATACCCAGGGACGGGTCCACATCGGCAGCTGTGACTTTTCCCTGGGCAACTACGCCTGCCAGACCGGCCCGGAGGACCATGGATTCCATACGGAGCATGACGACAGGTACCTGATCCCCATGATCCAGGCGGCGCAGACCACGGCCGGGCGGCCTATCGCGCTGCTGCTGAGTCCCTGGAGCCCGCCGGGATTTATGAAGACCAACGGCGAAATGAACCACGGCGGCAGTCTGAAGCCGGAGTACCGCGCCCGCTGGGCGGAATGTATGGCAAAATACGCCGCTTATTACCGGTCTGTGGGGTGTGACGTGCGGCGGATGTCCGTCCAGAACGAGCCTGCCGCTGTGCAGACCTGGGATTCCTGCATCTGGTCCGGCGAGGAGGAGGGCGCGTTTGCGGCGGAATATCTGTTCCCTGCTTTAAGGGAGGCCGGATGCGGCGATGTGAAGATTCTGGCCTGGGACCATAACAAGGATATCCTGGTCCAGCGGGCACAGGAAACGCTGTCCGCCGCCGGAGCGGCGGAGGCCGTGGGCGGCTTTGCGGTCCATTGGTATACCGGGGACCATTTCGAGGCCCTGCGCATCGTAAAGGAGCG
>CAMWTG010000089.1 GCA_947177115.1 uncultured Clostridia bacterium | reverse complement strand
CCTCCGTCCCACTGGGTCTGAAAGCCCAGGACGTCCCGGTAAAAGGGGACCATCGTATCCATACTGCCAGCGAGCAGGCAGGCGCCCACCCGCGCTTCTTTTCCGATAACTGTCATGCCGCTTCTCCTTGTCTGCTGTATTTTTTCAGTTCCGGCCTGTTTCCCTGCCGGTCAATTCACCGCGTACAGCTCCGGCCTCCGGTCCCGGAATACGTTGATGGAGGACCGGATACCCTCGATCACAGAGAAGTCCGCTTCGCCGGTGATTGTCTCCTCGCCGTCCCAGGCCCGGGCCAGGTATTCGCCCCAGGGGTCGATGATGGCGCTGTGTCCGCCGCAGCGGGTCTCCCCCGCCGCGCCTACGCTGTTGCACAACGCCAGGAACATCTGGTTTTCAATAGCCCGGGCACGGGCCAGGGTCTCCAGGTGCATGGTTCGCTTCTCCGGCCACTGGGCCACCACAAAGAGGAGGTCCACCCCCTCCAGCGTCATGGTCCGGGTCAGCTCCGGGAAGCGGATGTCGTAGCAGATAATCAGCCCGCATTTCTTCCCGTCCAGCTCGAACCGGCAGGCGTGGGTCCCGGACCGGAAGTGCTCATGCTCCCCGGAGGGAGTGAACAGGTGGGTCTTGTCGTACTCCGCAATGACGCCGCCCGTCCGGTCAAACACGTAGGCGGTATTGTAGAAACCGTCCGCTTTCTTGTTGGCCACGCTGCCGCAGACGATATTGACGTTCAGCTCCTTCGCCATGGCGGAAAATACGGCTTTGGTCCGCTCTCCGTCCCTGTCGGCGCAGGCGGACAGGTTTTTGGGGAAAAACCCGGTATTCCAGGTTTCCGGCAGGACAACTACGTCCGGGCGTTCCGCCCTTACGGCGGCGCGGACCAGCTCCTCCGCATGGGCAAAGTTGCAGTCAGGCTCGCCCAGGCGCATGTCCATTTGTATGCAGGAAATTTTCATAAGCTGCCTCCTTACAGGTGGATGGCCGTTTCCAGGGCAATGGCCAGATACCGCTCATATGAGGACTCTGGATGTACGCCCAGAAGTCCGCGATCCCACTGGCTCCCCGCCAGGCTGTCGGCGGTATACAGGAACTGATATACCGGCTTCCCACGGAATTGCCCGGCGGCCATGACAGAGGCGCATTCCATCTCCACCGTCCCGCAGCCCTCTGCCCTGCGCTCCGCGGCCTTCCCAGGGGTCTCCCGGTAGATGGCATCGGTGGTCCAGGTCTTGCTCTTGACATAAGGT
Source organism: uncultured Clostridia bacterium (assembly GCA_947177115.1). Taxonomy (GTDB): domain Bacteria; phylum Bacillota; class Clostridia; order Oscillospirales; family Oscillospiraceae; genus Pelethomonas. Next base: position 8,239 of record CAMWTG010000089.1, on the reverse strand, counting down.
ACGGCCAATTCGTCAAAGATCGCCGCCAGACGCTCCGCTGTGGGGATCTCCACATAGTCGGAGGGCGGCAGATAGTGGAAGCTGGTCCCCTCGTCCCGGTAAGCGGCGGTAGGGATCACCATATGATCGGCGGGCAGGTCCGCGTCCAGCCCGCCGCAGGTCCCAAAGAGCAGAACCTTCTCCGCGCCTTTCACCCAGACCTCCTCCAGGATGCCCGTTGTGGCGGGACCGCCGATAGTGGTCTGGAATAGGCCCAGCGTCTGTCCCTGGTAGGTAAAGCGGTAGATGGGGACGATCACGCAGGCGTTGACGGTACTGACGGTCTCCACCGGGAACCGCCTTTGCAGTGCCTCCACCACTTTCCGCTGGAATGTCACCAGTACGGTTTTGGGGAACCCTTCCACCGGCTGGGCAAGGTGGGAGGGCTTCAACAGCTCCTCGCCGCCGTCAAATCCGTGGCGGATCATTGGTAGTCCCTCCCAGCCTGGAGAGCCTTCATGTTCAGCTCCACCAGCTGGGCTTTCGTGGGCGGCACCAGCTTGGCAACGGTGGCCTCGGTGCCGTCAAAGGTCAGCTCGGGGTTGTTCTTCAGCACATGGCCCATCATCACCATGTTGGCCAGCGTGGGCACGCCCGCATCGTTGGCCATCTGGGTGGCGGGGATGTAGTACACCTCCACATCCGTGCGGGATACCTTTTCAGAAATCAGGGTGGAGTCCACATAGATCTGCCCGCCGGGAACTACGGTATCCACGTACTTTTGCAGGGAGGGCAGATTCATGGCGATGAGTACATCCGGGGCAGTAATAATGGGGGAGCCCACCGGATCATCGGAGAGGATCACGTTGCAGTTGGCCGTGCCGCCCCGCATCTCGGGGCCGTAGGAGGGGAGCCAGCTCACCTGCAAATCCTCCAGCAGGCCCTTGTAGGCCAGGAACTTCCCAGCAAACAGGATGCCCTGCCCGCCGAATCCGGCAATCAGGATCTGGGTCGTTTTCATTTCGCCTCACCCTCCTTTGCCGCGCTTCTGTCCTTGTAGACGCCCAGGGGATAGTAGGGCAGCATATCGCTCTCCACCCACTCCAGAGCCTTCTGCGGGGTCATGCCCCAGTTGGTGGGACAGGCGGAGACCACTTCCACCAGAGAGAAGCCCTTCTTGTCGATCTGGTTCTGGAACGCCTTCCGGATAGCCTTTCCGGCGGCTTTCACGTTCTTCACATTATTTACCGCTACGCGGGTGATATATTCGGGACCCTCCAGAGTCGCCAACAGCTCGCAGACCTTGATAGGCCAGCCGCAGTGGTTCACGTCCCGGCCATAGGGGGACGTCTGGGTCACCTGCCCCGGCAGGGAGGTGGGGGCCATCTGTCCGCCGGTCATGCCGTAGATGGCGTTGTTGACGAAAATGACGGTGATGTTCTCATTCCGGGCGGCGGCGTGGACCGTCTCCGCCATGCCGATGGAGGCCAGGTCGCCGTCCCCCTGGTAGGTGAAGACGATGTTGTCCGGGCGGCAGCGCTTGATGCCGGTGGCCGTGGCGGGAGCGCGGCCGTGGGCGGCTTCGATCATGTCGCAGGTGAAATAGTCATAGGCCATGACCGCGCAGCCCACGGGGGCCACGCCGATGGCTTCGCCCTCAATGCCCAGCTCATCAATGGCCTCCGCCACCAGACGGTGGATGATGCCGTGGGGACAGCCGGGGCAATAGTGGAGCACCGCGTCCGTCAGGGAATGGGGCTTCTGAAATACAACTGCCATGTCAGTTCACTCCTTTCTGAGCGGCCTTGATCGCCGCCAGCACCTGCTCCGGATCGGGGATCATGCCGCCGGTGCGGTTGCACAAGCTGACGGGCCGGGTGCACTCGGCGGCGAGGCGGATGTCCTCGATCATCTGGCCCATGTTCAGCTCTACGGAGATAAAGGCTTTGACCTGGTCCGCAGCCTTGCGTACAGCGGCCTTGGGGAAGGGCCAGAGGGTGATGGGACGGATCAAGCCCGCTTTGACTCCCTCCTTGCGGGCGGCGGCTACGGCGTTCTTCGCCACCCGGGAGGCGATGCCGAAGGCAACCACGCAGATTTCCGCGTCCTCCATCATGTACTCCTCGTACATGACTTCGTTTTCCTCTACCACTTTATACCGCTCATAGCGCTCGAAGTTCTTTCGCTCCAGCTCATCGGGCTTGAGGTACAGGGAGTTGACGATGTTGTGCTTTCTCTGCATCTTGGTGCCGGTGAGGGCCCAGGGCTTGTCATAGGTTTCCACCTGGACGTCCTCGAAGGTAATGGGCTCCATCATCTGCCCGATGGTGCCGTCCGCCAGGATCATGGCGGTCATCAGGTACTTGTCCGCCAGATTGAAGCCCTTGACGGTAAGGCTTGCCATCTCCTGGACGGAGGCGGGAGCCAGGACGATCATGCGGTAGTCGCCGTGTCCGCCGCCCTTGGTGGCCTGGAAGTAGTCGGACTGGCTGGGCTGGATGCCTCCCAGGCCGGGGCCTCCCCGCTGGACGTTTACCACAAAGGCGGGAACGTCAGATCCGGCTATGTAGCTCAGGCCCTCGCTTTTCAGGGAGATGCCGGGGCTGGAGGAGGAGGTCATCACACGGAAACCGGCGGCTGCGGCGCCGTAGACCATGTTGATGGAGGCGATCTCGCTCTCCGCCTGGAGGAACACGCCGCCAATTTTGGGCATCTTCTTCGCCATGTAGGCGGCAATCTCCGTCTGGGGGGTGATGGGGTAGCCGAAGTAGTGGCGGCAGCCCGCCCGAATAGCGGCCTCCGCGATGGCTTCGTTGCCCTTCATTAAAACTCTTTCTGCCATTCTCGTTACCTCACTTTTCTACGGTAATGATACAGTCGGGGCACATGGTCGCGCAGAACGCGCAGCCGATGCAGTCCTCCTGATTGGTCATCACCGCCGGGGAGTAGCCTTTTTTGTTGATCTGGTCCTTGGCGATTGCCAGGATGTGCTTTGGACAAGCGTTCACGCAGAGGCCGCAGCCTTTGCAGAGGTCTGTCTGAAATGTGACTTTTGCCATTTATTTCGCTCCTTTCTTCACGCCGTTCCGGCGTGAGGGGAATTGTTTCTATCCGTTACCCCGGGCCTCCGCGGCCCGGACCCCGGTTACTTTTGTCTTGTGACAAAAGTAACCAAAAACACACTCAAACCTGCGGTTTGAGAATCCCTTGGGCATCGCCCGAAGGGCGATACCTTACTACGGGGGTGTTTATTTTTCGCTACGACCTGGGAGACTGGCTGTTCTGCGGGGTTCCATGGGCCGCCAGTGGGCGAAGCGCTGGCGGATGCGCGCTATTGGGGGCTCTCTCAAGATTTAGAGCCTGCAAGCGTCCGCTCCATTACAACAATCGTGTATCCATCACCCTCCGGCTCGATCCCGGTGGGGGTGAATTGGTTTTTCTCCCAGAACGCCCTGCTTTCTGGATTCCCTTTGACATAACCCAATCGTACAGACGAAAATCCATGCTCTTTCAGAAAAGCCAACAGCTCGCTGATAACCGCCGTTCCAGTCCCCCTGCCCTGCAAATCCTTCCGCAGGATGAACCAGCCGATGAACGCCGTTTCCGGATTAGGATAGTGCAGAATTAAATCCAGTGCGGCGCACAGCCGGCCATCCCGATAGAATCCCAGAAAATATTTGTCTTCCGGTGTCGTCCGTGGCGGCAGCTTGGTCAGATCATTTTGGAGATCCTCCAGAAGCGGCTTAGTGTACATGTGTTCATAATAAGTGGGATTGCCCTGGGCCAGAGACAGAAGCTCCGGAAGGTCCTCTTCTGTGATGCGCCTTACTTGGTACTGTGTGGAAATTTGTTGAAAAGTCAGATCCATGGTTGGTTATCTCCTTCCTGTCAATGACCGGAATTGCCGTTCTGTCATGGTCTGGGACAGAATCTCCCAGAGCCGTTCGCGGGCATTTTCGATGGGGACGGCTGCGGGGGCGCGCTTTTCCCATTCCTCCGCCGTTCCGTAGAGAAAGGTAGACCAGTTTTCATGCAGAGGCTTTCCGTTGTGCAGGGCGGTGATATACAGGTTTTGCAGCAGAAGTTCGAAGCCTTCCCGATAGCTTTTGGCGTCCAGGCCGGAAACTGTTTTCAGAAAATCTGTCTCTGCTGCCGCGCCGTCTTCCATTATAGAGTATATCTTCTGCGCCGCCGGTGTCAATGGCTTTTTCTGCCGGATCTCTTTCAATAAATAGTACGCTTCCCGGGACAAATATGTGGTCCGCTTCTTGAATGCCTTGCAGTAAAACAGTTCCTGCCGGTCGATCAGCGCCGTTACATCGCCCCAGGTGCAGCCGATGTCCTCAAGGGCGGGCAGCTCAGGATTGACGTTACACAAAAGGATACCATATTTCTGTAAATAATTCAACAAATCCTTCATAAATATTCGCTATCCGAAAATTGGCCGCGCTTTCTGCTCCGGCAAATCAAAATACTTCTTTTGCAGCCGCATGGACAGCAGTCCCGGGACCTTCCCCTCCAGCCCCGCCGCCACATGCTCCTCCGCGCTGGTCATCCAGACCGGCAGGCCGCTGAGCTGGCTGAGCTTTTCCATGTAGGGAATGGCGGTAAGCACCGTCTCCGGCGTGGTCTCATGGGCCAGGTTGGCGTTGTTGACGATGGCGGTAAAGGCCAGTCCTCCCGCCGCCTCGATCTCCCGCATGACCTCCAGGGCCTCCTCCGGCGTGCGGGTCAAAGGCCGGTAAGGGTTGGCCACAAAAGCCATGCGGTAATCACCCTCCTCCAGGATAAACGGCGTATACCGTCCCAATGCATATGCGCCCCGGTCATCGCCGCCAATATCCATGACGGCATAAAGGTTCTTGTCCTCCACCAGACGGTACGCCTCGGCGGGGAGGGCAGGCAGATCCACGTTGGAGTTGGCAAACTGCGGAGAAATCAGTTCCACCCCCGCCGCCTCCAGTTCCGCCGCACTGTCCTTGGTGCGGAAATAGGGATTGACAATATCCAAATCCGCGATAGCCGCCCTCTTCCCCTCCCGCGCCAGCAGGAGAGCGTAATTGACGGCGATGTTGGTCTTACCGGAGCCATAATGTCCGGCAAAGAGGGTAACACGTTTATGGTCCATAGTGTGTCCTTTTCAGAAAAATGTGGCAATATTGATGGATTTCATCTTTTGCAAAATCTGTGTAGGGGCGAGCATTGCTCGCCCGCAGGCCAAAAGACAGAATCGAGGCATCGATCATGCGGCGGTAGCCGGTAGAAGCTGGCAAGCAATGCTCGCCCCTACAGGGATTGCGGCCTGTTGGAAATTACAGTTTGTTCCTCATGATCTTCCCGCTGATCGTCTTGGGAAGCTCCTCCTTAAACACCACGATCCGGGGATATTTATACGGCGCGGTGTGCTTCTTGACGTAGTCCTGGATCTCCTTTTTCAGCTCCTCGGTCCCTTCCGTCCCCTTGACCAGCACAATACTCGCCTTGACCACCTGGCCCCGGATCTCGTCCGGAGCGGCGGACACGCCGCACTCCAGCACATAGGGCAGCTCCATGATGACGCTCTCGATCTCGAAGGGCCCGATCCGGTAGCCGGAGGACTTGATAACATCGTCCCGGCGTCCCACGTACCACAGGTAGCCGTCCTCGTCCTGCCACGCCACGTCCCGTGTGTGATAAAGCCCATCGTGCCAGACCTCCCGGGTCTGCTCCTCGTCCCGGTAGTAGCCGGAGAACAGGCCGGGCATACCCTTGCCCTCTTCGGCCCGGATACAGATCTCCCCGTTCTCGCCGGGTGCTACCGGCTGATCGTTCTCGTCCACCAGCACCAGGTCATAGGTGGGGATAGGCTTGCCCATGGAGCCGATCTTCTGCTTGTTGCCCAGCAGGTTGCCAATGCACAGGGTGGTCTCCGTCTGGCCGAAGCCCTCGTAGATCTGCAGCCCCGTCTGTGCCTCGAACTGGCGGAACACCTCCGGATTCAGGGCCTCGCCGGCAGTGGTGGCGTGCTTGATGCTGCTGAGATCGTAGTGGCTCAAATCCTGCTTGATGAGCATCCGGTACATGGTGGGCGGGGCGCAGAAGGTGGTGATGTTATACTTTGCAAACAGCGGCAGGATATCCGCCGCATCAAAGCGGTCGAAGTCGTAGGTAAACACCGCCCCCTCGCACAGCCACTGGCCGTACAGCTTGCCCCACAGCGCCTTGCCCCAGCCGGTCTCGCTGATGGTGAAGTGGAGGCCATCGGCGTGGACGCAGTGCCAGTACTTGGCGGTGATGAAGTGCCCCAGGGCGTACTGATAGCTCTGGGCGGCGATCTTGGGGTAGCCAGTGGTGCCGGAGGTGAAGAACATCAGCATCAGGTCCCTGCCGCAGGGGGCGTCCTCCGTCCGGGGGAAGGAGGAGCGGTACATGGTGAACTCCTCATCGAAGTCGTGCCAGCCCTCCCGCTTGCCGCCCACCATGATCTTCAGCTTCAGGCTGGGGCTGTCCTTCTGGGCGATGTCCACCTGATGGGCAGTGTCTCCATCGGCGGTGCAGACGATGGCGCTGACCTCCGCCGCGTTGAAGCGGTAGGAGAAGTCGTGCTCCTGGAGCTGGTTGGTGGCGGGGATGGCAACGGCGCCCAGCTTGTGGAGGCCCAGGATGGCGAACCAGAACTGATAGTGCCGCTTGAGCACCAGCATGACCCGGTCGCCCCGCTTGATGCCCAGGGCCTTGAAGTAGTTGGCCGCCCGGGAGGACGCCTTGGACATGTCCGCGAAGGTGAAGCGGCGCTCCCGCTTGTTCTTGTCCAGGTGCATCATAGCCAGCTTGTCGGGGTATTTGGCGGCGATGGCGTCCACGCAGTCAAAGGCGAAGTTGAATTTGTCCGCGTTGGGGAAGGCGAGGGACTGGAGCACGCCCTGCTCATCCTCCTTGATGTCAAAGAAGCTCTTGCAGACGTAGTCCTCGCTGGACCGGGCCTGCACGATGGACTGGCGGATGGATCTCTCATCGGTCTTCTCCCCGGAAATGACCACCGCGCAGAAGACGCAGGGCTTGCCGCCTACGGCGATCATGCCGTGGGGGGTGGAGGAGTTGTACAGGATGCTGTCGCCCTCGCCCAGGATCTCGGTATGCTCGCCCACCTGGACCTTCAGCTGGCCGGAGAGGACGATGTCGAACTCCTGGCCGGAGTGGGTGGTGAGATGGATGGGCATGTGCTGCTGGGCCTCATCGTAGTCGTAGGTCACATAATAGGGCTCCGCCAGCTTATTGCGGAAGAAGGGGGCCAGGTTGGAGATCTCGATACCCGGCTCCTTGGCGGTCTGCTGGCCCTGCCCCTTGCGGGTGACGGTGTAGCTCGACAAGTGGGCGCTGTGGCCCTCCAGCAGGTCGGTGATGCCGATGCCGAAGGCCAGGGAGCACTTGTGGATAAAGGTGAAGGGCAGGTCGGCCAGGCCCCCCTCGTAGGCCCGGTATTCCTCGGGGGTGGTGTCGGTCTTCCCGGCCATCTCCGCCTCGGTAAATCCGCAGATGCCCCGCATCTCCCGGATCCGGAAGGCGACCTCCATCAGCTGGGTATTGACGTGGGTAGTGTCCATGGTAAGTCCTCCATGAAAGAATTTGTGGAATAAGAAAAGGCTCCGGCAAAATAAAAAACCCGTCTCAAAGAAAAAACTTTGAGACGAGTTCATAAACAAGTTATGTACCCGCGGTACCACTCAAATTGCGTCCCGGGAAAGGACGCCCCTTCGGGCTCCAGCAAGCCCTATGCACTGACGCGGCAGTCACGGGAGGCGTCTACTTGCCTGTTTCCAGGGGTTCGGACCTCCAGCTCGGAAGGGATGGGACATTGGGGCTTCCTGCCGCCGGGCTTCCACCGGTGCCCGGCTCTCTGTGGACAGAGGGCCCCGTCCGTCTTCGTCATCGCTTTTCTTATTCACTTGCAGGTATTTTATACGATTTCGCGCCTGTTGTCAAGAGGGATCCTGCAATTTCACAATCTCAGGGGAAATCCATTTTCGGGTATTGCCCTGTAGAGGGCAGGTATTGCCCGCCCGCTTCTAACGGGAATATCCCGGTATCGTGCGGGCGAGCAATGCTCGCCCCTACACGGATTCTGCCGTTTCATACGCCGGATCCCCCGGGCAAACGCCCGGAAATTGCGGGGACGCCGCCGGCCCTCAGATCCGGACTCCCGCCAGCTCCAGAATGGCGGGCACGTTCTTCTCCGCGCCAATGGCCATGATGTGGACGCCGGTGGAGAGCTTCTCCCCAT
>CAMWTG010000088.1 GCA_947177115.1 uncultured Clostridia bacterium | reverse complement strand
TAGACAGGTCACGACCGTCTGGCACAATTGGGAGCCGGAGTACGCCGGTGGGATCAGCTGCTGTTTTTGTAATCGTTTTGAATATAGACGCGGCGCCCCTCTCCAGGGCCGCCGCTTCTTTGGCAAAACACTTTCTTGGTTCTGTCTGTCCAACTGCTGCAATTTCAAGATTCCCGCATGGTAACGGTACTGCGCTTCTAATCGCGGAACCTGATCAGATATTCCAGAATTGCCGCTGTGTTATCCGTTCTCCTGGTTTTGTAAGGCAAAATTCTTCGTCAAATTCATGCCGCAGCAGCTTTTCCAATACCCGTACAGTACCTTGCTGATCACTGTATGCCAGGCCCAGCGCCGCCGCGTCCGATTTGGCGGCGTCCTCGTATGCGGCCAGCTCATATCCTCCGGTGTCCACCAGCCGCAGCCACCGGTACCCAGACAGCATGGCGCGCTGGATTTTTGCGGCCTTTTTTTCGCCGTAGGTGCGGCGGTACCCCTCCATTTCCCGCGCAATGTAGCGGTCGGAGGCCATCCACTGCCGGGTGAAGTACAGACTGCGGCTGTCGCCGGGGTCGTGTTTCCCTGGGGCCAGAGCCAGGAGAAGCCGTATGCAGTCATCAAATCTCGGTACCGCAATGGCGGAAGACCTGCTGCCTACACCGTCCAGCGCGCCGCCGCAGTAGGCCATCCCCAGCAGGATCAGGCCGCAAGTACCCTCCCGCCGGTCGATTTCCTCCTGTAACGCGGCACGCAGGACTGCCGGGGAGTCGTGCAGCCCCTTGTCCAGCCATACGGTTTCCGGTGTACGGCCCGTCCGGGCCATCGCCAGCTCCAGCTCATCCCGAAGCATCCCACAGGCAATCAGAAGCTCATTTCCGGATCGCACTGCTTGTTATCCGGCGTAGAAATCCGCCGCGGCCTGATAGAAAGCGTCAATATTTTCCCACTTGGCGATCGGCGGGATGTCGCAGCCGGAGGAAATGATAAAATGCGGCGCATGGCAGCACTCGCGCATGACTGTCAGGGTTTCCTCTCGGATGCTCTCGGGCGTGCCGAAGGTAAAGGTGGCAGGATTGACGTTGCCCATGCACAGCAAGTCTCCCGGACAGAGGGAGACGGCCTCTTTCATGGAGATGGCGTTGCCGAAGTGGTAGCCGGCGGCGCCTACCCGCAGGATGGAATCCATCATCAGCATGGTATTATTGCCGCAGTTGTGATAGATCACGATAAAATCGTCCTGCTGTACGGCCTCTACGATCCGCTTGACGTAAGGCTCGGAGAAATCCACGGCCATCTTGGGCGACAGAAGCCCGGTCAGCGGCTCCGCCATCACAATGCCATTAGCTCCGGCGTCCCGGTACGCCTTGGCATAGGAAATCAGGAATTGGGTACACTTTTCCATCACTGTGTGCACCAACTGGGGATTTTTCTTGCAGGCCTTCATAGCCTGTGCGGTACCCAGCAGACGGCCAGCCAGGGAATACGGCCCGATGATACCCGCCAGAACAGGCCGGTCCGTGATCAGCTCAACCGAGCGGGACATGGCGTCCAGATAGATCTGCGTCCGCCCCGCGCCTACTTCAGGTACTGCCAGCCGGTCGGCCTCATCCTGATCGTTGACCAGGCAGCCGATAACAGCTGGCACTTCATCATTATTGACCAGGATCTCCGAACCAAAAGACTCCGCCTCCAAGGACAGATCCATCATGCTCACCGCCGCCAGAGAATCGTTCCGATCAGCCAGCAGCTTCATGGCTTTCGCTTGGGTCTCGCTGTCGCTGATGAGTTCTTTTACCGTGATGCCCAGCAACTGGATCACCGGGAAAGTCAGAATCGGCATAGGCTTCTTGACGGGAGCTGCGATCACCTCGTCCTTCCATGCGCGCATATTTCGTTTCATGGTAAATGCCTCCCATAGTATTTTTCAATAAAACACGCTCTTTTGCGGCAAATATACCGGGAAAGCCGCTCCGCATATGGCCTGTAGGGCGGCGGAGCGGCTGCTGAGCGGCGGTTAATACTTCATTTTCAGACCGATGCGGCCAACCTCGTCCTTGACCTTGCCATACATGTCCAGCCACTCCTGTGTAGGCTCAACCTTAACGGGGTCGTAAGCCTCCAGGAAGCTCTTGCCAATGGGGCGCTTGTCCAGATAGGGCACGTAGTGCTTCTGGAATTCCTTGATCATCTCATTGGCGTCCTTCCGGGACACGCCTGCGGCGGCGTGGGCAATCTCGCCGTTAAAGCGGGCCTCCAGGCCGGTTACGTGGAGGATCTCCACACCTACGGCGGAGCGTACGCCATCGATGCGGGCCGTACCGGAGACCGTAGCCGCAGTGGCCATGGTAGCGCATTCGTACAGCAGGCTCTCGGTCATGGGGCCGGAAACAGGGGAGGTCATGACGGTGGTCAGCAGATGGGTATTGCGGTTGACCGCCTGCTGCGCGGCGCTGACGGCCCAGATAAGCTCAGGCGCGGTATCGCAGTTATAGAACGGATGCGTGGGGCAGATGGAGAAGGTGGTCGCCATATTGACCACGCATTCCATTATGATGCCCGCCACTGCGCAGATGGCAACACCCTCCGCGCCGCCGGCGTAACCGCCCAGGATAGGATTGTAGAAGCTGTGGATGATGCAGCCGGTCTTGACCAGGTGGGCTACCTTAATGAGCAGGCCATAGTTGGTCTTCAGCTCACTGACAAAGCAGGTGTGGTGCCAGTCGCACTGGGGGAAACCGCCATAAGAAGAGCCGGAGAGCTCGCCAATTTCGGATACAGCGTTTTCCACCACGCCAATGCTGATGCCGGGACGGCCCGCCCGCTGGGCGGCGGACTTGATCAATTCCACCTCGCGCCACGCCAGAAGGACCTCCCAGGGGCTGCGGGTCTTAGGCGTACGGCCATGGGTGGTAAAGAAATTGCAGCCCACAATGGAGTCGATGACCGGCTCCTTGGCATAGCTCTCCATAACGGCGGAGAACCACTCCTCGGGGATGGGGGCGCCAAAGCCGCCGCCTACGATCTTAGGCACCACAGGATCTTCGGGCCGGCGGGTGACGATCGTGCACTGATCCAGGCCGGAGCCGATGGTCAGGGCATCGGGTGCCCAGCGCAGCGCCTGCAAGATCTCTTCCTTGCTGAATATCATCTGGGTATGGGTGTCTGTGCAGTACACGCCGGTAGTACAGGCCAGCTCCAGTCCGGCTTCAAAGAAACGGTCAGCCAGATCATCGTCTGTGATAATGGCCTCGCTGCGATCGTACTTCAGACTATATTTCTTGATTAAACCCCGAACAGTTTTGGAAATCAGCTTATCAAAGTCCTTTTCCTCCATTACGGGGCCGTTGTCCATGCGATCCAGAACGGTCAGCAATCTGGTATGTGATTTCATCCTCTCAGCCCGCCTTTCTCTCAGCCATCATTTTCCGGCAAAGTTCCACTGCCTCGTTAGCATCGTTGCTGTAGCCATCTGCTCCGATGGACTCCGCCCATTCGGCGGACACCGGACCGCCGCCTACGATCACCTTGTATTGATCGCGGATGCCCAGACCGTCCAAAGTCTTGAGCACGTCCACCATATAGGGCATGGAGGTGGTCAGCAGGGAAGAGAGGGCGATGATATCTACCTTTTCCCGCTTGGCGGTTTCAATGAAGGTGTAGGGGGCAACATCGTTGCCCAGGTCAATGACCTCGTAGCCGTTGACTTCAAGAAGGGTGGCGACAATGTTTTTGCCGATGTCGTGAACATCGCCCTGGACAGTGCCAATGACAACCTTGCCGGAACTTTCGGAACCATTGGAGGAACTGAGCAGATGGGCGCGAATTTCATCCTTGACGGCCTTGGCTACATCAGCGGACATGATCAGGTCAGGCAGAAAGATTTCCAGCTTGGAGAATTTGTCGCCCACATCGTCCAGGATAGGCACCAGACACTTTTGTACAATGTCCAGCGGATCTGTGCCGCCCTCAATTTCTGCGCGGGTGATCTCAACAGCTTCCTCCTCTTCTCCTTCCAGAACGCACTCCATCAATTTGTTATAATACTGTTCCATAGCTGCGATTTTCCTTTCTTATTTTTTTCAATGGTGGGAATATTCTCTGAGGTGTGCTTTTTGGCAGATTCATCTAAAAAAGGACTTACAGTTGACAGCATACCATACATTCTAAACAAATGTCAAACCTGCTTTTGCAGTCTTCAGTTGTCCATTCTTTTTGCTGTACTACTCATTTTCTGCCTGAAAACAGGATAGATCCAGCCTTCCTGGCAGTACGTGTCATTCTGTGCCCCACGCGATGGATTTGAAGGCAAAATTGGGACTTAATCCAGTCATACTCATTCTCAAAAAAATTTTTCTGACGAGAATCAGACACCTATCCCCAGACGCCGCAGCATTACAGCATAGTTGTTCATGAGAGGGCGTGCATGATTATTCTGCAATAGACCTTCGATGAGTCCGCTGCAGAATTTCGTTGAATCGTAAAGATTTTAATGCAGCCAGGGCGGAAAACCGCCGTTAAGATGGGCGAAGGGGATACGGGACCGGCTCTTACAACAGCCCGGCCTTGGAAAATTCGGAAAACATAACGTGCGGTGTCACCGGTGTCTGATTAATGGACACGCCGGTCGCCTGCAGGATCGCGTTGCGGATAGCTGGCGCGGGGGAGCAGGCCGGCGGCTCGCCCAGGGCCTTGGTGCCATAGGGACTGGTAGGCTCTGCGTTCTCCACAAAGAACGCCTGGAGCGTGGGATGATCCATAAAGGTGGACAGCTTGTAGTCCAGCAGGTTGTTGTTCAAAGGCCGCCCGGTTTTTTCATCAAACAGCAGCTGCTCAGAAAGGCCGTAGCCGATACCCATGGACATGCCGCCATGGACCTGGGCCTCCGCCAGGGCGGGATTGATAAGTTTCCCGCAGTCATGAACGTTGACGATGTTCAGCAGCTTGGCCTTGCACATGGGGATGTCCACCTCCACCTCGGCGAAGGTGCAGCCGAAGGAGTAGGCGTTGTTCTTGATCTGATATGTACTCTCGGCGGTGATGTACTGGGAGTGGGTCAGGCTGTAGAGGGCCTCGGTGGCCAGCTCGCCCAGGGTCATCAGCTCCCGGCCATCGGTAGTGCGGACGATTCTGCCATCGATTAGATCCAAATTCTCCTTCATCTGCCTGGTCAGCTCCACAGCGTAGGTGAGGATGCGGTCCTTGAGGAGCTGCCCGGTCTGCCGCAGGGCGAAGCCGCCGATATATGTCTGTCGGGAGGCGTAAGCGCCGGTGCCATAGGGGGAGATGTCCGTATCTTGGGTAGAAATGATATGCACATTCTCAAAAGGGATCCCGATGGCATCTGCCGCCATCTGGGCGAAGGCGGTGTCACACCCCTGGCCGATTTCAGTCTCGCCGGTCTGGACCTGGACAGAACCATCCTGGTTAAGCACCATCCGGCAGGAGCTGGACTCTAACGATATCGGCCAAACGCCGGTATTATACCAGAACAGCGCCAAGCCGATCCCGCGCCGCACAGGGCCGGTCTGGTTGGTGTACTCCGCCCGCTTTCGCTCATAATCAATGGCTTTTGCACCTTTTTCCATGGTTTCACGGAAGGAATCGTAGTAATTTTCGTTCTTGCTGAACGGATCGAAGAACCCCTTGGGCATAACGATCTGACAGCGGTACTCCAGAGGATCGCGGCCTAACGCTTTAGCGATCTCATCGATATGGCTTTCCTCAGCCCACATGACCTGCGGCGTGCCATAGCCTCGCATGGCTCCGCCGGAGGGCCGGTTGGTAAAGGCTGTCCAAGCATCTCCCTCCAGATTGGGGCAGGGGTACAGCTCCGGAAATGCGCTCATGCCTTTTTCTACAACGCCGTGGCCGTGGGAAATGTAAGCGCCCTGATTGGAAAAATACTCCGCCTTCCGCGCGGCCAGTGAACCGTCCGGCCGTACCCAGGAGATCAAATGGGTACGGATCGCGTGGCGCACACGATTTGTGACAAAGGTGTATTCCCGGGGACAGTCCACCTTTACCAGCCGTCCCCCCAGCTGGGTGGTCAGCCATGCGCACAGAGGCTCGTACAGCGCGTCCTGCTTGTTGCCGAAGCCTCCGCCGATGTAGGGCTTGATGATCCGCACTTTTCCCCAGGATACGCCCAAAGCCTGGGCGCAAATACGGCGGATAATATGGGGGATCTGGGTGGAGGCCGTGACAATGATGCGGCCGTTTTCCATGTGGGCGGTACAGATATTGTTTTCCAGATGGCAATGCTGAACCGTGGGGGTGTCATACCAGCCTTCAATGCGGATAAGCCCCGGTTCGTGGATAGCAGCCTCATAATTGCCCCTGCGAACCTGCGAGTGCCCCACAACATTGCCGGGATACTGTTTGTGGAGCTGAGGGGCATCCGGCTCAAGGGCTTTTTGTACATCCAGTACAAATGGGTATTCCTCGTACTCCACTTTCACCAGCCGGGCGGCCTGGGCAGCTGAGACCTCATTCTCCGCCACAACCACGGCGATATCCTCGCCATAATACCGCACATGCCGGGCCAGCAGCAGCCGGTCGGCCACATCCTGATGGTTCGGGTCTGTGGACCAGGGATGCCCGGCGGTAGGGAAGTAGTTTTCCGGCACGTCAAAGCAGGTGAAGATCCGCACCACGCCGGGGATCTTTTCCGCCTCGCTGGTATCAATGGATTTGACCTTGCCGTGGGCAATTGAAGAATGCACCATCCGGGTCACCAGGGCGCTGCGTTCGCAGAGATCATCGGTAAACTTAGCGCGGCCCGTTGCTTTGTCATAGGCATCCACACGGACCTTGCGCTGTCCTACGCTTTTGCTCATCGTCCTCAACCTCCTTATATGTCATATGATTGAGCAGAACGGGCGGCAGGCATCCGTTCTGCGGTGATTCATTGCTCAAAACAGCGGGGCAGGATTAACAGAGCGGCGGAAAATTCATCGACTCAATATACCGTTTTCGGAAAAAGCTGCTGACAGACAATTCCACCACCTCGGCTGCTGCGGCAATCTGTCTGGTCTCCTCGGACAGGCTGGCGGATTGCAGGATACGGCACGCGCCGGCGCCGGCAGCGTTTCCAATGGCTGTAGTTCGCCCGGCCAGTCCATCTGGCAGAAGGCCGATCCGCTCGGCGGAAACCGGATCCATCCAGCTTCCGAAGCCGCCGCAGAGGATAACACCGTCCAGCTGGCCGTATTCGATCCCGGCGGCATCCAACAGAGCATCGATCCCTCCGCGGATCGCCCCCTTGGCCAGCTGCAGCTGCCGGACGTCCTTCTGTGTGATCCGCACATTGACGGAGAGGGTCAGCTCGCCGCCCAACTCAGGGCGGATACGGCCTCTGGGACTGATGTCTCCGGTTTCCAGCAGACAAGCAACGGCATCGATCAGCCCGGAGCCGCAGAGGCTCTCGGCCTCCCCGCCGCCGATCACCGTACAGCGCAGTTTGCCCTGGTCCAGAGCTACCCGGCTGATTGCGCCTGTACGGGCGCTGGACCCGCAGGAGATGCCCGCGCCCTCAAAGGCAGGGCCTGCCGCCGTGGCGCAGCAGTACAGTCCCTGCTCTGTCTTCAGCGCCATTTCACCGTTGGTTCCCGCGTCCACCAGCAGAAGGCATCCCGGCTGCTTGAGGATCCCACTGGCCAGAATGCTGCAAGTAATGTCCGCGCCTACATAAGCGGAGATGCAATAGGGAAGATAGGCGGGTAAGCCGGGGAATCCTGGCAGTCCAAGGGCCAAAGTCGTTCCAAAAAGGGACTGGGGCCGGAAGGGCGCAAGAGACAGAGAACGGGGGTCCAAACCGGAAGCCAGATGCAGCATGGTAGTGTTGCCGGTCACACACAGGCCGGATATCTGACTCTCCTCTACTTTGGCATCCCGGCACAGCTGATGCAGCATGTCGCCCAATTGCCCGCAGATCAGCGTCCGCAGGGGCTCCACCGTGTTCCTGTTGGCATAGTCAATACGGGAAAGCACATCGGCGCCGTACCGGCTCTGCCGGTTCATTTCGCCCACCACCGCCAGTGCTCCTTTCTCCTCCCGGGAGAAAAGGTAACCCACCACGGTGGTGGTGCCAATGTCAAAAGCCGCGCCCAGCGCACCATTGTAGATAGGATCCAGCGGGGCGGTATCTGCGGAATAACCGGTTTCGATCCGGTCGCTGCCCTGCGAGGGAAGGGTGAGGGTGCAGTCGCCCAGAATTTTGGCAAAGCAGGCCAGCCGCACGCCGGCGGGCGCACCCTCCAGCAGCGCCTTTTCCTCATCGGAGGGAGCGGACAACGCTCCCGAGACAGCCACCCGGCATTTCCCGCAGGCATGGTTCCCGCCGCAGAGGAAATCCAGAGGCAGGCCCGCGCTCCGCATAGCCTCCATCAGCTCGGTGTTCACACGGACGGGGATTGTCCCGGTTTTTTCTCCACTATGCCAGGTCAATGATACCACGGGAACCTCCTTTTTCGCTCTGTCCCGGCGCAGTATTTCCGGCGGCAGAGTGCGTTTGAATTTTGCGCTTAGGACCCGCTTCTGGAAGGAGAAGGGGATCAGCTTTGTATTGTAATGCTCCACCGAGTACAGCACCGGGTCCGATGCCTGCGTGTAGCAGACAGAATCCAGTTTCAGCAGGGGATACCCCTCGTCCACCGTCATGATCTCCGCCAGCCGTCCCTCTGCCACACAGGCATCCATATGGACGATCAATGTTTCCAGAAGATCATCGCACATGCCCTGCAGAAAGAGGAAAATATTCATATCCACCAGGGACAGGCTGCTGTTTGTCCGGTCATAGTAGCGGGCGGGGATATAGTCTACCACCAGAATTACCGGCTGCCCGTCCGCATAGACCACGATTTCAATTTGGTAAGTGCTTTCCCCTGGCTTCAGGGCCAGTTTCTCGGCTACCTCTGTCGGTGGATCGGACAATGTCCGCAGCTGATATAAAGTGGAGCGGGGCTGGAAACCGCAGTTGGCAACGATATCCATATAAACGCTGTCGATATCCAGCCGGGCCGGCTCGTCCAGAACATAGCGGTTGATCAGCGTTCCAACGCCGCGCTTTCTGGTAATATACCCGGCGCCTTCCAGTTGGGAGAGGACGTCCCGCATTTTGACTCTGCTGACGCCGAATCGTGATGCCAGTTCCGCCTCAGAGGGAAGACGGTTGCCGGTATGCTCCTTGGCGTAGGCGCGGATCCATTCCAGCAGCCGGATGTAGGTTTCCGGATACAGGTCGTATGGTTGGTTTTTCATACCCTGGCCCTCCTCTGTATTTTCCCTTGGAGCAAGTTCCGTATCGCAACATGTGCGGATTGACGAGAGGGATCTTTTGCCCCGCAAGGCAAAGATCCGCCATTGAGGCGTGCGCTGGGCGATGCGGAGCTGATTTTTATATTTTGCCGCAAATCCACCGTTTTGTCCAGTCCCCAAAGGCCGCAAAAAAATTTTTTTAAGCCGGCGGAGAACGGCTGGTACTACTAATTTGGGGAC
>CAMWTG010000087.1 GCA_947177115.1 uncultured Clostridia bacterium | reverse complement strand
CGTCCGCCGGTATCGACCAGCTTCTGCTTGCCCGTGAAGAAGGGGTGACACTTAGAGCAGACTTCCACGCGAATGTCCTTCTTCGTGGAACCTGTCTCAATTACATTACCGCAGGCGCATTTGATCGTAGTCTGCTGATAATTGGGATGGATACCTTCCTTCATTGCTCTTGTTCACCTCTTTCCTCTTCAATTGGCTATACACAGCTTTCACCGCAAAGCCATTGCTTACTATACCACGGCAAAACACAAATTGCAAGCACTTTTTTCAAAAAGTGCGGACCTTTTTGCAAAATACAGCTCTCTTACCGCTGCGCCGCAATGGCGGCGCGCCTTCCCTCCAGCCACTTTCCCCGCACCAGCCGGATCAGGAACAAAATCCCCCGGATACACAGTTCACCGCACATGGCCGCCCAGACCCCCGGCAAACCAAACCGGGGCGCCAGCACCATGGCCGCCGTAATCCGTACGCCCCACATGCTCACCAGGTTCAGCACACTGGGCGCCAAGGTATCCCCCGCGCCCCGCAGAGCGCCGGCCACCACAATGGAGGCGGCAAAAAGAGGCTCGGCAAACGCCTCGATCCGCAGCACATAGGACCCCAGCTCCTGAATTGCCGGGTCCGGGGTCAGCAGCGAGAACATCCAGGGGGCCATCAGGAACATCAGCACGCCGGTAAAGGCCATGATGCCCATGCCCAGGGCCACGGAAAGATAGGCAAAGCGCCTGCTCAGATCCTTCCTCCCTGCGCCGATGCTCTGGCCCACCAGAGTAGTGGCCGCCGATGCGATCCCATAGCCCGGCATGTAGCAAAAGCCCTCCACCGTCACCGCCAGGGAATCTGCCGCCACAGCCACCGTCCCCAGCGGCGCCACAATGCGGGTAGCCGCCACATGGGCCCCGCCCAGAACGATCCGCTCCGCCGCCATAGGCAGCGCCAACCGGGCGGCGGTACGCAGGCACTTCTGCTCCATCCGCCAGGGAACGCCCTTCACCAGGCGCAGTATCGGAGAGCGAAAGCACAGAAAAAGGACCATTCCTGCCGCCGTGACCACCTCCGACAGCGCCGTACCCAGGGCCGCTCCCGCGACCCCCAGCCCTGCCCCCGGCAGGGCGAAGACCACCCCCAGCACCGAGACCGCCCGGGCCGGAAAGATCAAAAGGCCGTTGAACGCCACATCCAGAGCGCATAGGAGGATATTCAATATGCTGGGGGTCCGCATGTCGCCGCTGCACTGGAGCATGCTGCCCGCCGCCTGCCGCAGCAGCGAGAAAGGCAGCGCACAGGAATAAATGAGAAAATACCGGCTGGCATTGGGACACACGTCCGCCGCGCCATGAAGCCAGCGGGGCAGGCCGGAACTGATGGCCGCCCCCAGAGCGCCCATCAGCAGGCCGATGGCCACCGCCGCCATCAACCCCTGACGCACCACAGATTGGGCCTCCTCCCGCCGCCCCGCACCAATGAGCTGGGCGATCTGGACGGAAAAGCCCGCTGCGGCGGAGACGCAGACCCCGCTGAACAGCCAGGTAGTGCTGGCCACCAGTCCGATGGCTGCGGTAGCATTGGCCCCCAGAGAGCCTACCATGGCCGCGTCAATATACTGCATGGCAATACTGCTGATCTCCGCCAGAATGGC
This sequence comes from uncultured Clostridia bacterium, assembly GCA_947177115.1. Taxonomy (GTDB): domain Bacteria; phylum Bacillota; class Clostridia; order Oscillospirales; family Oscillospiraceae; genus Pelethomonas. The sequence continues at coordinate 8,010 of CAMWTG010000087.1, read as the reverse complement.
CGGGATGCTGAGCCGCAGTACCAGCGCCATCTGCTGCAGGGGCCCGGGGGCCGCATCGGGATGCAGATAGAGGCTCCAATCGATTTCCTTGGACATAAAACCTTCCCCTCCTCTCTCTTCTTTCTCATTATACCAGCGATCCGGCGGCATGGCAAGGGGCGCTTGGCCCGGTCACAACAAACGAGGAAATAGGCGCGTCCGCCCCAAGGGTGGAGGAGGGTTTTCACGATCGATATACTTGGAGAACTAGGCAATGAAAACGGCGCGGGACACAGCGCAGGCTCAGCGGTTTTCTCCCTCGTAGCAGGCGCGGCTGCCGCCGATGAACTTGGGGCGGGTACGGGCGCAGAGCAGGGCCGCTTGACCAATATGATCCAGGCTAAGACGCACCGGCACCGCTACGGGGCGCAGATGCATCCCGATAAGTGTGCCGCCGATATCCAGCCCGGCGTGTGCGCGGATCTGTTCTACCGCCGCAGGGCAGCGGAAACACTCCCAGGCGGTCGCAGCAAAAGAGCCTCCGGCTTTGGGCTGCGGACGGACGCTGACAGGGTCATAGCCGTATTTTGCGGCGCAGTCCGCCTCCACGATCAAAGCACGGTTCAGATGCTCGCAGCACTGCGCCGCCAGATACAGGCCTCTCTCCTCCAACAGCGGATAGATTCCCGTAAAGACGGCCCGGGCGGCTTCCAGGCTGGATGCCTTACCGATATGGCCGCCCATGATCTCCGAGGAGGAGCAGCCAACAACAAAGATATCGCCAGGGCGCAGGCCGGCGGCGTCCAGGAGTTCCGCGGCAGCCCGGGCGGCCTGGGCTTGAATCTCTTGCAGAGTGCATTCCATTGGGGTTACCTCCTTGTGTGGCAAAACGAAGTTTTGCGGATAAATATTTTCTTTGGCATGTTTTCCGCAGACCGCCTGCGGCGGCTTGCGGCCGGTATACCCTTACTCACAGCTTCTCCTCGTCCGGGCGCTTCATCTCCCGCCAGACGGTGCACATCATGGTGAGAAAGCAGGCCCCGCCGCCGATCATATCACTGACCGGCTCCGAGGCGAAGACACCGTACACCCCCAGTCCCCACAGCCTGGGCAGCACCAGCATCATGGGCGCCACCAGGATCACCTTTCGGAACAGGGAAAAGAACACCGCGCTCTTTGCCCGTCCCAGGGCCACAAACGTATTCTGTCCGATCATCTGAAAACTCATCATCACATAGGCCGCGTAATAGATCCGCATGGTAGGCGCTCCCACCGCCAGCAGCCCCGGGTCGCTGTTGAACAGCAGGATAAACGCACGGGGAAAGGCCAGCAGCAGCACCCACACCAGCACATTATATCCCAGGCAGGTCACCGTCAGGAACCGGATACTCTCCCGAACCCGGCTGTATTTGCCCGCGCCGTAGTTATAGCCAATGACCGGCTGTGCGCCCTGGGTCAGGCCCCGGATGGGCTGGAAGACGATCTCCCGGACGGAAACAATGGCGGTCATGGCCGCCACATACAGGTCGCCATTGCCCGCCGCCGCTCCATAGGCCTGGAGCTGGGCATTGCCCAGCGCCTGAACCAGGCTGTTGGTGACGGAAAAGGTAAATCCCGTCAGCCCCAGGCTGCAGACGCGCCTCAGGATCGGCCCGTCCAGCCCCAGGCTGGCCTTCTCAATGCGCAGCACCGCCCTTCTCCCCGTCAGGAATACCAGCACCCAGACCGCCGAGCAGGTCTGCGCGATCACCGTGGCCAGGGCCGCGCCCCGAACGCCCATGCCCAGGGCAAAAATAAATACCGGATCCAGAATCAGGTTGATGACCGCGCCCAAAAGCGTAGTCATCATGCCCACCTTGCCGAATCCCTGGGCGTTGATGAAAGGATTCATGCCCAGGCCGGTCATGACCGGGATGACCCCAATAAGATAAATTTGCAGATAATCCCGGGCATGGACCACCGTCTCATCGCTGCCGCCCACCAGGTAGAGGAAGGGCGTCTGAAAAAGATAAAACCCGACCGTCAGCGCCGCCCCCAGCAAAAGCAGGAGGGTGAAGCTGACCCCCATGATCCGGGAGGCCCGCCTGTCATCCCCCCGGCCCCGGGCAATGGAGAACAACGGCGCGCCGCCGGTGCCGCAGAGGTTTGCAAAGGCGGTGACAATATAGGTGGCCGGCATGACCAGTCCGATGCCGGTAAAGGCATCCCGGCCAATCGTATCAATGTGGCCGATGAAGGCCCGGTCCACCACGTTATACAGCACCACCGTCAGCTGGGCCACCGTTAGGGGGATGGCCAGGGAGAGGATGTTTTGGGCAATACCGCCTTGGGAAAAGTCGTTTTTGCGCTGCTGAACCATGTCATATCTCCGCCTGTCTTTTGGAAGCTATATTCACAGGCGTTGAACGCCGTCTATGAATACAGCTTCTTACATTGTCTCTATTGTAGGACGTTTGCGGGAAAAAAGCAAGAGGAACCGCCCAACCTGAATACAGGCCGGGCGGCTTCGCTATTTTATCCAAGCAGCTCAACACCGCCGGGAACATCCTTGAATTCAATTCCCAGCGCCTTCAGCTCCTCGCGGATCCGGTCGGCCTCCGCATAGTTCTTAGCCTTTTTGGCATTGTCCCGGCGAGACAGCAGCGCGGAAATTTCAGGAGTGACCCGCCCCTTGGCGTTTTTGATCAAAAACTCTCCGCCAGCGGCAATCTCCGCTTTTAATACCATAGCCATTTCCTCCCGCTTGGCGGCGGCCTTGTCCAGCAGGCTCAGACTCAAGACCCGGTCAAAGTCCGCCAGAAGGGCCAGCTTGGTGGCATCATCGGTCTGCACCTTAAGGGCATCATAAAGAGCGGTGATACCGAGCGAGGTATTCAGGTCATTACCCATGGCCTTACGGAATTTCTCCTTCTGGGCGGCAAAAACCTCCTGGTCGATTTCTCCATCCGCCGGGTCCAGGGCGGCAATGCGGGCAATCAGCTTGTTGTAGGCGCCCTGGGCGTTGTCCAGATTCTCCCAGGTGAAGACCAGATTCTTGCGGTAGTGGCTCTGAAGACAGAACAGGCGGTAAGCCAGCGGGTCGTACCCCTTCTCCTCCAGGAGGGAAACGGTCAGAAATTCCCCCTTGCTCTTACTCATCTTGCCGGAGCCGGCGTTCAGGTGCAATACATGCATCCAGAAATTGCACCACTTGTGGCCCAGATACGCCTCACTCTGGGCAATCTCGTTGGTATGATGCGGGAAGGCATTGTCAATGCCGCCGCAATGGATGTCCAAGTCCTCGCCTAAGTGCTTCATGGAGATCGCGGAGCACTCAATATGCCATCCAGGATAGCCCACACCCCAGGGAGAGTCCCATTTGAGGGCCTGATCTTCAAATTTGGACTGGGTGAACCAGAGGACAAAATCATTTTTGTTGCGCTTGTTGGCGTCCTCTTCCACGCCCTCCCGGACGCCTACGGCCAGGTCCTCGGCATCGTGGTCGTTGAAGATATAGTAGCGGTCCAGCTTGCTGGTATCAAAGTAGACGTTTCCGCCGGCCCGGTAGGCGTAGCCGGTATCGATGAGCCGGGTAATGAGCTTGATATACGCATCGATGCAATTGGTGGCAGGCTCCACCACATCGGGACGCTTGATGTTCAGTTTGGCGCAGTCGGCAAAAAAGGCATCCGTATAAAAGCGGGCGATATCCATGACGGACTTATGCTCCCGCTTCGCACCCTTGAGCATCTTATCCTCGCCGGTGTCGGCATCGGAGGAAAGATGGCCCACATCGGTAATGTTCATGACCCGCTTGACATGGTAGCCCTCATAGCGCAGGAACTTCTCCAGCACATCCTCCATAATGTAACTGCGCAGATTGCCGATATGGGCGAAGTGGTAAACGGTAGGGCCGCAGGTGTACATTTTCACGATGTCCGGATGGTTGGGGACAAACTCCTCCTTGCGATGGGTGGCGGAATTGTACAGATACATATTGATGGTCTCCTTCAGTCAGGATTTTTATTTTCAGCCTCTTGCAGTTTTTTCTCCAGCTCCTCCACCCGGCGCGTCAGGGCATCGATCTTCTGCAGGGTGGGGTTGACCACATCGGTCTGGTCCACCTCATCGGCGTAGCGGCGGACTTTTTCGCCATTGACCCGGACGATCTGGGCGGGGACGCCCACAGCGGTGGCGTTGGCGGGCACATCCTGCAGCACCACCGCGCCGGCGGCGATGCGGGCATTGTCATGGATCGTAATGGGGCCCAGGACACGGGCGCCGGAACCCACCAGGACGTTGTTGCCCAGAGTAGGGTGGCGCTTGCCCACATCCTTCCCGGTGCCGCCCAGCGTAACGCCCTGGTAAAGCAGGACATCATCTCCGATCTCGGTGGTCTCGCCAATGACGATGCCGGTGCCGTGGTCGATGACCAGCCTTCTTCCAATGGCAGCCCCGGGATGGATCTCAATACCGGTCCAGAACCGGGCCCACTGGGAAATACATCGGGCCAGAAAACAGAGTTGATGGCGGTGGAGCCAGTGGGCAATGCGGTAGTAAATGATGGCGTGGACGCCGGCGTACAAAAGGAAAATCTCCAATTTCCCTCTCGCGGCGGGGTCCCGCTTCTGGTAGGCTTTCAGGGTCTCTATCAACATGGGTAGTCCTCGATTGCTTCGTTTGCCCCCGCGCCTCCGGGCGCAAAGGGCAGATTTTCTCGAACATACGCCGGCCGGAGCCGCATGCCGGTCATAAACGCCGCCGGACGGCGCTTCTCCTCGGCTCAGCGGCGCTATTTCACTATATTACAGGTCAACGCCCTTTGTGTCAAGAAAAGAAATTCTGCTTTGTCCGTTCCGGTGGCGCTTTTTCGGAAAGAATCTATCGTAATCAACAAAACGCAGGACATCTTGTAGGGGCAAATATCGTCCGCCCGCGTGATAACGCGGTGCATGCCGCAGAGCAGGTAAGTGATACCCGCCCCTACAGGCCGCTGGCAGGAATTCCGAAGATCGCTGTATAAAGAAACTGTATTCATAGACTGGGGATGCCGGATGGGCGAAGGATTTTCGCTCCGGTCAAGACAAATTTTTGCAGGAACACTGGATGCATTCCAAAAAATGTAATGAGGAACGGCACGAAAGGACCCGTCCGGACGGCGTTCAACGCCTGAGAATACAGTTTCTTTGTTTTTAAAGTTGCACAAAATGCAAAAACCATTTATAATGAAAGCCACAATCCTCCCTGGGAGGTCCCGTCATGAACTATCAGCCTCTGGTCCCCCGCAGGCTCCTGCAGGTGCGGGAGATCTACACCGTACATTATTTTGAATATACTGCCGGCTGCATCTTCCCCGGAGAGCGCCACAATTTCTGGGAACTGCTGTACGTGGACAAGGGAGAGATCCGGGTCCAGGCCGGGGAGCAGACCAGCCGCCTGCGCCGGGGGCAGCTGATCTTCCACGCCCCCGGGGAGTTTCACGCTTTCGCTGACCTGGGAACGCCTCCGGACCTGGTGGTAGTGAGTTTTCGCTGCGATGCTCCGGAGATGGAGGCTTTCCGGGGCCTGACGATGGAGACCGGCGAGGAGGAGCGCGTTCTCCTGGCCCGCATCGTGGCGGAAAGCGCCGCGGCCTTCTCCACACCCCTCAACGATCCCTACGCCGCTGTCCTGGAGCGCCGGGAGCACGCCCCCTTTGGCGGGGAGCAGCTGCTGTGCGCCGCCCTGGAGGAACTGCTGATCCGTCTCATCCGCCGTCAGACCGCCCCCATCCGCCGGGAGGCCCCCCTCCGGGACGGCGGCAATGCTTTCGCCCAGGTGACGGCCTATCTGGAGACCCGTCTGGACCGGCAGCTGACTCTGGAGGAGATCTGTCAGGACAATTTGGTGGGCCGCAGCCAGCTGCAAAAACTATTTCACGCCCGCACCGGCGGCGGCGTCATGGAATACTTCGCCGGGCGGAAGATCCAGGCGGCCCAGAGGCTGATCCGTGAGGGGAGGCTGAACTTTACCCAGATCGCCGCCCGGCTGGGGTTCCAGTCCCTCCACTATTTTTCCCGCCGTTTCCGCCAGGCCACGGGCATGTCCCCCAGCGAGTATGCCCGCAGTGTGAAAATGCTGTCGGAGCTCAGCGGGATATATCCGGACGATCATGCAAATAATGGATAGGATCGTCTATTCCCATTTTGTCCTCCTGCGTCTACAATAAAAGAAGCATACAGCAGAGGGAGAAGCCCTCAAACAGAAGGAGAAGAGGAAATATGAACAAAAAACCTGTTTTAGTCATCATGGCCGCCGGTATGGGCAGCCGCTACGGCGGGCTCAAGCAGCTGGATCCCGTGGGGAACCATCGCCAGGTGATCCTGGACTACTCTATCTACGATGCCCGCCGGGCGGGTTTCGAGACGGTGGTGTTTGTCATCAAGCCCGAGATCGAGGAGGACTTCAAATCGCTGGTGGGCGCCCGTCTGGAGAAGTCCATGGATGTGAAGTACGTCTACCAGCTGAAGGAAGACCTGCCGGAGGGCTACGCCGTTCCGGCGGAGCGGACCAAGCCCTGGGGCACCGCCCAGGCGGCTCTGGCCGCCCGGCATGTGGTGGACGGGCCCTTTGCCGTCATCAACGCGGACGATTATTACGGCCCGGAGGCATTCAAGGAGATATTCGGCTATCTCAGCGACCATCCGGACGGCAGCCTGTACGAGTACGCCATGGTGGGCTATCTGCTGAAGAACACCGTAACGGAGAACGGCACCGTGGCCCGGGGCGTCTGCGAGGAGACGGCGGATCACTATCTCACCCAGGTCACCGAGCGCACCAAGATCGAGAAGGGCGAGCCCCCCCGCTACACCGAGGACGACGGGAAGACCTGGACGGAGCTGCCCGGGGATACCATCGTATCCATGAACATGTGGGGCTTCAACCGCAGTTTCCTGGACGAGGCCTGGGCCCGGTTCCCCCGGTTCCTGGACAAGGCCCTGGCGGAGAATCCCGCCAAGGCGGAGTATTTTCTGCCCACCGTGGTCAGCTGGCTCATCGATGAGGGCAAGGCCCGGGTGAAGGTGCTGCGCAGCGCGGACAAATGGTACGGGGTCACCTACCGTGAGGATAAACCCACGGTGGAGGCGGCGATTCGGGAAAAGACGGCATCGGGGCTCTATCCCGACCGGCTGTGGGAGGAAAAGTAATGGCGGCAAAAGCGGAAGCATATTTGAACGAAGCCCTGGGAGCTTTTGATTTCGGCGCGGCCGTGGTGGGTGCCATCCGGTTCGGCCAGGGACATATCAACGACACCTTTGTGGTCCACACCCAACCCGAGGACGCGTGCTGCCGGCGGTTCATCCTCCAGCGGATGAGCGCCGCCGCTTTCAAGCGGCCTGACCAGCTGATGGAGAACATCATCGGCGTGACCGAGTACCTGGGCCGGGAGGTGGAGAAAAACGGCGGCGACCGGGAGCGGGAGGCCATGCAGGTCATCCGGCCCCGGAACGGGGAGCCCTACTTTACCGACAGCAACGGCGGGGCCTGGAGGGTGTACCCCTTTGTGGAGGATACGGTCTGCTACCAGACGGCGGAGACGCCGGAGCTGTTCGCTGCCTCCGGCCGGGCCTTCGGCCATTTCCAGCGGCTGCTGCAGGGCTATCCCGCCCAGACCCTCCATGAGACCATCCCCCATTTTCACGACACCGAGGACCGCCTGGCCAAGCTGAAAGCCGCAGCGGCGGCGGATAAGCTGGGCCGCGCGGCGGAGTGCCGGGCGGAGATCGAGTTCATGCTGGAGCGGGAAAAGGACTGCTCCGCCGCCCTGCAGGCCCTGCGGGACGGCGTCCTGCCCCTGCGGGTCACCCATAACGACACCAAGCTCAACAACGTCCTCCTGGACCGGGAGACCGGCGAGGGGCTGTGCATCATTGACCTGGATACGGTGATGCCGGGGCTGTCCATCAACGACTTCGGCGACTCCATCCGCTTCGGGGCCAACCACAGCGCCGAGGATGAGCGGGACCTGAGCAAGGTCAATCTGGATGTGGAGCTGTTCGCCGTGTACACAAA
>CAMWTG010000086.1 GCA_947177115.1 uncultured Clostridia bacterium | reverse complement strand
TGCAGGGACAGGCCCCCGGCGTGCACGGAGCGGGACCGGGACAAGGCCCCGGCGGGCACGGCGGAGGGCAGGGCTCCGGCCCGCAGGCCGGCGGCGGGGGCGATGGAAGCGGGCAGAACTCCAGCACCTGGTCCAGCTTGTTTTTCAGCAGCATCTGGTTCTGGGTCACCGCCTCAACAAGGGCGGTAACGCTCTTGTTGACTGCCAGCACATCCTGGGGTCCGGCGCAGGGCTTCGTTCCCGGCAGGGTCCCCAGGACGTACTGCAGCTTCTCGCCCTCGGCATTGAGGATGTGGCTCAGGGCGAGCTCCTCCATGGCGATGGATGCGATGATCATCGTCAGGGCTTCCTCCCGGGTCATATCCGCCCCGTTTGGTGGAAAAGAAGGCATTGACATAATTGAAAACTCCTTCGTGCGCCCCGGCTGACGCCGGGACGGCAGCGTACGGCAATGGTATACCGCCCTCCTACTTTATGCCAGCCGGGACGGTTTGGTTCCACATGGAACCCGCGGACCGGCGGCGGCATAGAATACCTCGGGCGCTTCGCCGCGGAGCGCACAGCTCCGCCGCGGCTGTATTCGGAGAACGCCCCCATTTGAAAGGAGATTTTCTTATGTCTCTACCCAGCTTTCCCATCGTTGACCCGCCCATTCAGCGGGAAGACGCGGTTAATCAGATCCTCTCCTCTATCGCCATGGAGGAACTTGGCCTGAGCCATATCCTCAATGCCGAGGGTGAGAAGCTGCAATATATCCTTGGAACCCTGCCCGGCCTCAGCGGACCTCCCGCCACAGTCAGCGATGTGCTGGCCGCCAACGAGAGCGTCCGCAGTATGCTGGAGACCGCCGTGCAGAACCAGCTTTTCCTGAAGGCAAAAATGCAGGGAGCGCTGACAGCCTCTCCCCTGCAGGGCCCCACCGGCCCCACCGGTCCCACCGGTGCTACCGGCCCCGCAGGCGGCCCCACCGGCGCTACCGGGGCTACCGGCGCTACCGGAGCAACCGGAGCAACCGGCGCGACCGGTCCCACCGGTCCCACCGGAGCCACAGGCGCAGCCGGAGCAGCCGGTCCCACCGGCGTTACCGGCCCCACCGGCGCTGCGGGCATCGCCGGCGCGACCGGGGCGACCGGCGCAACCGGTGCGACCGGGGCCACCGGTGCTACCGGCGCTACTGGCGCGACCGGCGCAACCGGTGCAACCGGAGCCACCGGCCCTGCCGGCGCTGCTGGCGCTGCAGGCGCGACCGGCGCGACCGGCGCAACCGGGCTTGCCGGCACCGTGGGCGCCACGGGTCCCACCGGACCCACCGGCCCCAACGTCACCGCCACTTCCGCTTTTGCCGCCAATACCAGCGGCACCGTGCTGACCATCATTCTGGCGGGCACCCTGGTCCCCCTGCCGGACAGCCAGAACCTGTCTCCGGACATCACGGTCAACGGAGCCAATACGGTGTTCACTGTGAATACCGCCGGACGCTACCAGCTCTCCTATAACATCAACACCACCGTGGCCCTGGCCAGCGGTACCAGGCTGCTGATCAACGGCGTTGCCAATACGGCCTCCACTGTGGCCCCCCTGGTGTCTCTGAGCCACTTCTCCAATGAGATCCTGCTGAACCTGAACGCCGGGGACACGGTTTCCCTGCAGATGTTCGGCATTGCCTCTGTGGCTACGCTGCTGCCTGGTTCCGCCGGAGCAACTCTGTCGATCACCCGTCTGAGCTGAGGAGGGCCGTCTCATGTCAATGCCTACGTTTCCGCAGATCGAACCCCCTCTGACCAGAGAGGGCAGTCTCAATGAGATCATTGCCTCCATTGCCGCCGAAGAACTCAGCTTAAGCCATATCCTCAACGCTGAAGGGGAGAAGCTGCAATATGTCCTGGGCACCCTGCCGGGCCTTGGCGAGGCGGCAGCCTTTGACGAGGTCATGCGGGTCAATCAGAGCGTGCAGGACACCCTGTCCGATATTATGGAGCAGCAGATGCTGCTGGCCTCCAAACTGAGCGCGGCCATGAACGCCCCCATCCTGGCCGGTCCCACCGGCCCAACAGGTCCCACGGGAGCCGCCGGCCCTGCCGAAGGCGCAGCCGGTCCTACCGGTCCCACCGGCCCCACCGGGGCGGACGGCCCGGTGGGAGCCGAAGGAGCCGCCGGGGCCGCCGGAGCTGCCGGTCCTGCCGGGCTCCAGGGCCCTGCCGGAGCCACCGGCGCTGACGGCGCACCGGGCGCAGCCGGTGCCGTTGGTCCCACCGGAGCCACGGGGGCCACAGGAGCCACCGGCCCCACCGGAGCCGATGGCGCAGCCGGGGCCACCGGCCCCACGGGGCCCACAGGGCCGGACGGCGCCGCCGGGTTGGCCGGAGCCACCGGCGCGGCCGGGGCCACAGGGGCCACAGGGGCCACAGGAGCCACCGGCGCAACGGGGGCCTCCGGGCCGAACCCCACCAGCACCGCCGCCTTTGCCGCCAACACTCAGGGCAGCACCGTTCTGGTCGCGCTGGGCGGCAGCCCGATCCCCCTGCCCAACGCGCAGGTCCTGTCCCCGGATATCACCGCCAATGCCGGGAATACGGTGTTTACCGTGGCTACGGCGGGCACCTATCAGATATCCTATCATGTGAATACCACCCTGTCCCTGCTGATGGGGACCCGGCTGGTGATCAACGGCGTGAACAACACCGCATCCACCATTGCCCCCGTGGTATCCACGTCCCACTTTGAGAACCAGATCAAGGTCACTCTGCCCGCTAACTCCACCGTTACACTGCAGCTCTATCCGGCAGCCATTGCCGGCACTGCCATTCTGGTGGGCGGCGGCGCGGGGGCGTCCCTGACCATAATCCGGCTGAGCTAAGCGCGGCCGGAACCCAAACTCCCGCCGGTTTTCACCGGCGGGAGTAAAAAAATGACGAATCAATAGGAGGCCCTGCTATGGCGAGCGTCAGTCTGTGTATGATCGTAAAAAATGAGGAAGATGTGTTGGAGCGCTGTCTCGAAAGCATTGCCGGTCTGGTGGATGAGATCATCATTGTGGATACCGGCTCCACAGACCGCACCCGGGAGATCGCCGCCCGATTTACCGGCCAGATCTTCGACTTCCCCTGGCAGGACGACTTTTCCGCCGCCCGGAACGAGTCCTTTTCCCACGGGTCCATGGACTACTGCATGTGGCTGGACGCGGACGATGTGCTGCTGGAAGAGGATCAAACCGCTTTCCTTGAACTGAAAGAAACGCTGGATCCCGCCGTCTCTGTTGTTATGGCCCCGTACCACACCGGCTTCGATGAAAGCGGACGCGTCACCTTCTCTTACTACCGGGAGCGGCTCATCAAGAACCGGGCCGGTATGCGCTGGGCGGGAGCCGTCCATGAGGCCATCGCCCCGATTGGAAAAATCCTCTATGGAGATTTCGCCGTTACCCACCGCAAGACCCGCCCCTCCGACCCGGACCGGAACCTGCGCATCTATCAGGCGCAGCTGGCCGCGGGAAAAGAGCTGGAACCCCGGCAGCAGTTCTACTATGGCCGGGAACTCTACTACCATAGCCAATGGGAAGAGGCGCTGGCGGTCTTTCAGAAATTCTTAGCGGACGGACAGGGATGGGTGGAAAATAACATTGACGCCTGCTGCCACTGCGCCTATTGCCACAATGAGCTGGGGCACGCCAATGAAGCGCTGGCGGCGCTGTTCGGGACCTTCGTCTATGACCGGCCCCGGGCAGAGGTCTGCTGTGAAATCGGCCAATGGTTCTTCCAGCGGGATCAGTATGTTCAGGCCGCCTACTGGTACGCCCTGGCCCTGACTTGTGTTCGGGACGACCGCCGGGGTGGCTTTGTCTCTCCGGATTGTTACGGCTATCTCCCCTGTATCCAGCTGTGCGTCTGCTACAGCCGCCTGGGCGACTGGAAACGGGCGGAAGCCTTCAACGAGCTGGCCGCATCCTGCAAGCCGGATTCCCCGGCGGTCCTGCAAAACCGGACCTTTTTCCAAACTTTGCCGGAGCAGCCGGCGTAAGCGGGACGAGGAAAAAACGGCAGCCGATGGACCTGTGCAAAGCGGGCGATCCCGGTCATATTGCACATATTGCGGGGAGGATCATCATCTGCCATCAACAGAACGCCGATTTTCCGGACTAAGAGGAGCAAACACCCTGTATGCATCTTGAAAAGTATGGTATACTGATCTTCACAATATAGCCGACACACTTGAGAATCGGTAAAAAGGAGGCGGAAGAAAATGCGGTGTGGCAAGACGGAGGACGCAAGCGGGCTGACGCCCGCCAAGGACGGCAACGCAGTCCGCGCCACATTTTAATCGCCGAACTTTACCGATTTTCGAGTGTGCCGACTATAAAATGCAGGAGGTCAACCATATGGACGTAAAAGAAATCTTGAAGCATGTAGATCACACACTGCTTTTGCAGTCCTCCACTTGGGCGGAGATCAGGCAGGTCTGCGATGATGCGGTAAAATACGGCGCCGCTTCCGTCTGCATCCCCCCCAGCTTCGTAACACAAGCCGCCGGATATCTCGGGGAAAGCATGCCGGTCTGCACGGTCATTGGTTTTCCCAACGGCTACTCGACTACCGCCGTGAAGGCGTTTGAGACCAGAGACGCCATTGCAGGCGGCGCTGCGGAAATCGACATGGTACTCAATATCGGGTGGCTGAAAGATAAGAAGCACCATCAGATCATGGAGGAGATCCGCACGCTGAAGGCGGCATGCGGGGATAAAATTCTCAAGGTTATCATTGAGACATGCCTCCTGACAGACGAGGAAAAAATCAAAATGTGCGAACTGGTCACCGAATCCGGCGCGGATTATATCAAGACCTCCACAGGGTTTTCCAAGGCGGGGGCCACCTTCGCGGATGTGGCGCTGTTTGCCAGCCATGTAGGCCCCCATGTGAAGATCAAGGCCGCCGGGGGGATCTCCTCGCTGGAGGATGCGGAAAAGTTCCTCTCCCTGGGGGCGGACCGCCTAGGCACCAGCCGGATCGTGAAACTGCTGAAAAACAAGGAGGCTGCGGAGGCCCCCTGATATTTACCCGAAAGCCGGGCGGGGCAGCAGGCCCCGCCTCCGCCCGGCATTTTCTTTTTTGAAGCGCCATTTCCCGCAGGAGCCGCATGTTCCGTGGTCCGCCCGCATATACATGGACCATAACGGGATAGGGAGTGTTGGGCCTTGAAAGGAAATATTGAGGAGCGGGCCTGCGAGCTGGCTGCCTATATCATTGAGAACCGCACCACCGTGCGGGAGGCCGCCAGACGGTTCGGGATCAGCAAGAGTACCGTACATAAGGATATACAGGAACGCCTGCCCCTATACAACAGAAGCCTCTATCTGCAGGTAAAGGAAGTGCTGGACGAGAACAAGGCGGAGCGGCATATCCGGGGCGGCATCGCCACCCGGCGCAAATACCGCGGCGAGCCGTAAACGCCTGACGGAATATGAAAAGATCATCAGGAGGAGAGCAGCCATGAAGCCTTGCCATAAGCAAAAACCGTCCGCCCGCCGTCCATCGCGGCCGTCCCAGACGGCCGCCCGGCCCGCATCGTCCGGCCATGCCGCGTCCCAGCCGCCGGTCCACCGCTATGTCCACCCCATCCGCACTGCCCGGCCCATGCCCCGCAGCAGCGTGGAGGAACTGCTTTCCGATGTGCTGGAGATCCTCTCCCGCCATTCGGATCAGCTGGATGAGGTGCTGCGGCGGCTGGAAAGAGACAACTCAGATACAATATAAACAAATGGTGACAATTTTTTTGTCCCGCTTGTGTTATCATCCTTTTGCGAGTATAATAAGGGCTGACGCGATCAAGCGCCGATCTCTTCAGCAGCACAAGGAGCAAGAAACCCATGAGGCGCAGCAAAAGAAAAACCAGCGGCCTGCAGGCTGCCGCCGTGGCGGCGGTCTGCATCCTGTTCGTCATGACCGCCCTGATCGGGCTGTACAAATGCTTTTCCAAGGAGCCCACCCCTAAACAAGACCTGCCCAAGGGCCTGCCGGTCCCGGAGGCGGACAGCGCCCGGGAGCCGGAAGACGCGGCAGCCCCCCTGGATGCCAGCCAGAGGAAGGAGCACTTCCATACCATCCTCCTGGGAGGGCTGGACGATGAAAACGGCGGCAGCGATACCAATCTTCTGGTGGCGGTGGATTCCCAGAATAAGCGCATCAACGTGGTCAGCCTGCCCCGGGATACGCTGCTGGACGTGAGCTGGTCGGTAAAGAAACTGAACAACGCCTACCACCACGGCGGCTTTACCCAGACCATGGCGGAGGTGTCCCGCCTGCTGGGCATCCCGGTGGATCACTACGTCACTGTGGACCTGCAGGCATTCGAGGAACTGGTGGATGCCATTGACGGGGTGGATTTTGAGATACCGGTGGACATGGACTACGATGATCCCTACCAGAATCTCTACATCCACTTCCCGCAGGGGCTCCGGCACCTGAACGGCGAGGAGGCCCTGAAGGTGGTCCGCTGGCGGCAGAATAACGATGGCACCGGCTACGCCACGGCGGATATCGGCCGCATTGGTACCCAGCAGGCGTTTTTGAAGGCGGCGGCGCAGCAGATGCTCCACATCTCCAACTGGGACAAGATCCGCACCTACGCGGAGATATTCCAGAAGTGGGTGGATACGGATCTGGAGCTGGCCAATCTGATCTGGCTGGGGGAACAGGTGCTGACAGCGGGCAGCGACAACATCGCCTTCCATACGCTCCCCGGCGATGGAGCGGGATACTATAAGGGCGCGTCCTATTACGTTCTGGACCGTGAGGCCACGCTGGAGCTTATCAATACATATTTTAACCCCTACCAGCGGGAGCTGGTCCAGGAGGACATGCACATCCTGGTGCCGTAGGGGAACAGGAGTATACAAATGAAACGCAGGATTTTTGCATTGTTTTTATCCCTGATCTTGGCTTTAGGCCCATTGTCCGCCCCTGCCGGAGCGGCGGAGGGCGGGTTTTCCCCTGTCCGCACCTATGAGGATCAGTTTTCCGATGTTTCCGCCAGTTCCTGGTTCTATGACACGGTAAAGGCCCTCTATGAACTGGGGCTGACCAACGGCAGCGGCAGCCCTGACCGCTTTGATCCCAGCGGCGATCTGACGGTGGCCGAGGTGATCACGATGGCCTCCCGGCTCCGCAGCCTCTATGAGACCGGCGACAGCGAGGCGGGAGGGAACGCCTACGGCGGCGATGGCGGGGAGTGGTATCTGCCCTATGTGCTGCACCTCCAAGCCCTGGACGTGATCGGACAGGAGCTGGAGGGGAGCTATGACCGCCCCGCCACCCGGGCGGAGATGGCCCACGTTCTGGCCGGGGCCCTGCCCCGGGAGACGCTGGACCCCATCAACCGGGAGGCTGTGGCCTCCGGCTACGGGCGGGGGCGCTATATCCGGGATGTGCGGGAGGATACGCCCTATCAGGACGACATTCTCCTGCTGTACGACTGGGGCGTGGCCGGCGGTTCGGATGACACAGGTTCCTTCCGTCCCGACAGCCGCATTGCCCGCAGCGAGGCGGCCGCCATGGTGGCGCGGCTGGCCGATCCCGGACTGCGCGTGGGGCTGGATTGGGAGATCCTCCCCCTCTACAGCAAGAAGGGCTATACGCTGGATGAAATGGTGGAGAGCGATGGGACCTTCTATGTCTCCCCGGATATCGGGAACAGAGCGGAAGTAGACGCCGATGTGCGCTACATGCTGGCCAACGGGGAGCGGACCCTTTCGCTGGAGTATCCGGAGGAAACCGTAAACAGACAGTTTGTAGACCAGGTGATGAATACGTTCCTGAGCGCGGTGCGGGATTATGTGGAGCAGACCTATAACAGCGTCACCGCCCTCTACTATCCCAACAGTAAATATGTCGAGCTCACCTTTACCAGCAGCCTCTACGATGAATCCCAGATCGACCGCTACCGGGAAGAAACCATGGACTATGCCATCCGCGTCCACGACCAGATGTGGGCGGAGGGCAGGATCACCGGTGAAATGACCGAATATGAGAAGGCCAGGGTATATTTCGACTGGATCTGTAACCACTGCCGCTATGACTACCGGGACGTCTCCATGAGCCACAGCGGCTATCAGGCGTTTACCACGGGGCTGGCGGTCTGCGATGGCTATGTGGCGGCTTATAATCTGCTGCTGCGGCTGGAGGGCATCCGCTGCGGAACCTGTTCAACCTCAAAACACATCTGGACGGTGGCGGAGCTGGACGGGGAGACTTATCATATTGACCCCACCTGGGGCGACCAGCCCAGCGGGATTGATGACCGATATTTCGCCATGACCGAGGAGTTTGCCCTGGGACGGTTCTAACCCCCGCGATGCGAAACAGGCGCTATGGAAAGAAAGGAGCGATTCGCGCTTTGAAGATCATTGTATTGGCCGGAGGGCTGTCCCCGGAGCGTCAGGTATCTCTGGTGTCCGGGCAGGAGATCTGCCGGGCCCTGCGGGGTCTTGGCCACCGGGCGGCGCTGGTGGACATGTTTTTGGGACTGGAAGCCTACCAGGGAAAACCGGAGGATATCTTTGATGCCCCCGATGGCCTGTGTACCCGGGAGGAGATCACCTCCCGCGCACCGGACCTGGCGGCGGTCCGGGCCTCCCGCCGGGACCGGTCAAGCAGCCTGTTCGGCCCCGGCGTGCTGGAGGTATGCCGGCTGGCGGACGCGGTGTTTTTGGGCCTCCACGGGGAGTGCGGTGAGGACGGGCGGATCCAGGCGGCTTTTGACCTTATGGGCATCCCGTATACCGGCTCCGGCCATCTCGGCTCCGGCATGGCCATGAATAAGGCGGTCACCAAGCAGGTGATGGAGCACGCCGGCATCCCCACCCTCCCCTGGCGGGAGCTTACTTACCGGGCGGAGGACATCCCCCGGCTGACGGCGGAGCTGCCTCTTCCCGCGGCGGTAAAAGCCATCAACGGCGGCTCCTCGCTGGGGCTGGCCCTGCCGGATACCCGGGAGGAGCTGGCTGCCGCACTGGAGGAAATGCTCTCCTACGGCGGCCATGTCATTGTGGAGCGCAAGGTCAGCGGCCGGGACCTGACGGTGGGTGTCCTGGGGGAGGAATATCTTCCCGCGGTGGAAATGATCTCCCGGAACGGCGGCTATTTCGATTATGCTGCCAAATATCAGGCGGGCCAGAGCCTGGAGGTCTGCCCCGCGCCCATTACGCCCGAGCAGCAGAAGACCATGGGGGAGCTGGCGCTGAAGCTCCACAGGGCCTTAGACCTGCGGGTCTACTCCCGGACGGACTTTATCCTGGACGGGGAGGGGCGGGTCTGGTGCCTGGAGATCAACACCTTGCCCGGCATGACCCCCGGCAGCCTGCTGCCCAAGGAGGCGGCGGCTGTGGGGATGACATATCCGGAGCTGTGCCAGAAGATACTGGATCTGTCCCTTACATAGCCATAGCGTTCCAGCGGCATCCCCGGCGTAAGGCAGGGGATGCCGCTGGTTTCTTCTTCCGGCTCTCCGGACACGCCATGTATATTCTGCACAAAAAAACCACTTGGTTTTTTGACCATCCTCATTTTTCTGACAGAATTCACCCAGGAATCGCAGTTTTGTCCCGTTCCGTTTTGGCGGAAATTCCTGTATACTGACAGCATGGAAGATTTATTTCCCCGCACGACTTTTAATGAAAAGGAGACATAACAATGAAAAAGACTCTTGCGCTTCTGCTGGCCCTGGTGATGATCCTGGGCCTGGCGGCCTGCGGGAACAAGAACGATGCCCCGCCCGCCGATACCAATCAGCCC
>CAMWTG010000085.1 GCA_947177115.1 uncultured Clostridia bacterium | reverse complement strand
CCCGTCTCATGTACCCGGCGGGTAAGCTGGTTCAGATTATTGCTGGACCGGCGCAGCAGGGAGACCATCTCCCGCAGCTCTGGCAATTCCAGATTTATTACAAACCCATCAATCGCCATTTTGCGGAGATATGCCGCCATATTGCTGGTACCGAGCTGGGCCATCTTCTGCTCGATCGGCGTCCGTTCCTCCGGCGTGACGCGGAATTTCAACTGTACCTCCCGCTCTAAATTTGCCATGACTACCGCTCCTGGGCCTTGTTCCTGCCCTTGGCGGGCGGCTTGGGCGCATCGGCGGCGGGCTGCTCCTGCAACTTCTTCCGCACCGAGGGTCTGCGCAGGACCAGCTTTTGAAAGCGGTCCTCATCCTTGGAGATCAGAGCAAACGTCCCTTTGCGGCCCTCCAGCCCGGAGAGGGAAAGGGACTGGAAGGGCAGCATGGACATCAGGCGGTCCGTGTCCTTCGTTCCAGCCCGCGCCATAAAGTCGGGGGAGACCTGGACCATGTAATGGGTTCCGTTGGGACTGTTCGGCTCCTGGGCGGCTTGGAACCGTTCCAGGATATGTGCCGCCTCCGCTTTGATGTCCGCCGCTTTGAGGGGCTGTCTCAACAGATGTTCATGCCGTGCGCTGCTCACGAACATATCCAAAAGGCCGGGGTGAGTTTGTGTGATAAGGTAGGAAGTGTCCCGCATCCCTCCTTCAAACACCACAGGAATGGTCTGCGACCACCTTTTATTGGATTGGGAGATGCGCCCTTCCCAGCTCTGTGCCTGCACAGTATTTGCCAGCACATAGAATATCCGCTCATAACCGAACTGCTTTACCACCTCCTGCACCGCCGCCTGTGTATCAAGGCGGTTGTCATGGTAGTGGCTGGCGATAGCCTTTTCAATCGCCTCTTTGCAGGCGATATTGGCACGGTTGGAGGCGCGGTGCTGTTCTTCTTCACCGTGCTGATAGGCGTACTCAAAAGAATCTTTATAAATCGGGGTCTTATCCATCCTGACCGCCTCCTTTTTCGATTTTACAGAAGATTTCTGATGCGAAGCAGACTTTTGTTGTGCCAGCTCCTGGAGGTCCTTCCGCACCAGATCAATGAACAGGTCCACCTTGGCAGGGTGACTTTCCAGGGTACAGCTCTCCCGGCCGCTGGCGATTCCATACAGCGGTACGGTGCTGGCCCAGCTTGCGTTGTGGCCGGAGAATCGGTTATCAATATTCCTCTCCCGGAGTGTATAGGCCAGAATAAATGTCACTCGCTCTGGACCAAACTGCTTTAGAACACGTTTGGCAGAATCCTTGGCAAAATTCATCCCATCCCAATTATCAAAGATAGCATCGTCAATGGCACACTTGCACTCGGCAAGCGTTTTGAGCGATGCCCGATACTGCTCCAACTCTCCGTTTTCCCGTGCGTAAGTGACGGGGTATGGGTAAATGGGCGCTTTGTTCATGTTGATTTCTCCATTCCATATTAGATTTGTTGTAGTATAGCGGAAAAAGCAAAGTCAGGCGGAGATGCCCCCGCCTGACTTTTCCCTGTTACCGCTCCTGGCGGTAGTCCTTCGGCTTGTCCGTTTTCTGCTTGGGCGGGACAGGCCGTTTCAGTCCCTCCAGCACCGAGGGGCGGGCGTCTTTAGCCAACAGACGCTCTCCAGCCGGGGCCTGCCCATCGTCAATCCCCAACTGCATATTTAATGCTGCCAGCCGCTCACTTTTCTGCTGAAGCTCCGCCTCCTGGGGGAATGGCTTGCCGATCTCGCTCTGAATCTCTTTCATCTGCTGATGCAGATTGTCAAGCTGGGAGCGCAGCGCCGTTACCCGTTCCGGCATTTTATTCAAAGCGTGGTCGATGCGGAGCAGATTACCCAAAACATCTTCACCCAATTCGGCCCGGTGGGTCATCTGGCCTTTGAGGGTCAGGACAAAGGTGGTTCCAAAGTTTTCCACAGACAGAGCCATAGAGAAGCCGCGATAAGTCCCGATCTCGGCAGGTTCCCCCGGCTTGATACCCTTGCGGATTTCCGCAATCAGGGCCTTGCCCGCCTCGATTTTGTCCGTGAAGGTCTGGTCTCCGATCTTCATACCGGCGAACCCCTGCTTGACCTCCACGGCGGCGGTCTCCGCAGCGGGTGCATCGGCAGCAGGCGCGGCAGGCTGTTCCCCGTCAGCCTGGAGCGGAGCGGCGGGCTTCACAGGCACCATTGGATGGGGATGTTCTGTCAACGTTTTCATGTCGGCCTCCAGCCCCGCGATAAAGCCCTCGTTTTCCTTGATTTTCTCAGGAAACCGTTTCAGAAGATCATCCTCCATCCGATACTGATGGCTTTGGTGGTCCGATTTCAGCAGGCGCAGGCGGGCCACGTCAATATCCAGGTCCATTTTCTCCTTTATCAGCGGATTTCCCGCGCACAGGGCCTTGATCTCCGCATAGGAGAGGGCGGTTTCGTCCACATCCTCGCAGGAGCGCACAGGGGATTTTGAGGTCATAATCTGAGAAATGAATTTTTGCTTATTCTCTACGGTCTGCCAGAGGTAGGAATCAAACGTCCCCTCCGTGACATAACGGTAGATGTGTACTGTGGGATTCTTGTTGCCCTGGCGGACAATGCGGCCCTTCCGCTGCTCCAAATCTCCTGGCCTCCAAGGACAATCCAGGTCATGCAGGGCGATTAGCCGGTCCTGGACGTTCATACCCGCGCCCATTTTGAAGGTGCTGCCCATAAGTACCCGGACCCGCCCGGAGCGGACCTTTGCGAACAGTTCCTTCTTTTTGGCATCGGTATTGGCGTCATGGATAAAGGCGATCTCCCGCTCCGGGATGCCCATAGCGATGAGCTTGTTACGGATGTCCTCATAGACGGAAAAGGGCGCATCCGGCTTGATGTCCTCCAGCAGATTGCCCAGGGCGTGCAGATCTGTCCCACCCGCAACCTTATTGCCCGCCGCCATAGCGGTCCTGTCCCGCGTGGCGGCGGCAGCGGCCTTTGGGGTAGGCAGGTCGCAGAAAATGAGCTGGGTCAGCTTGTCCGCCTGCCCATCCTCCCAGATGCGGAACACATTTTCCACGCACATATTGACCTTACTGCCCGGATTGTCGGGGAAAAGCGGGTTAATTAGCCGCTGGTCAAGACCCAGCTTGCGCCCATCGCTGGTAATCTTCAGCATATTGTCGATTTTGGGGTTTACCTGTCCCGTATGGACGGCGGCGGCGCGGTCAGACAATTCCCGGACCAACTGCTTCTGTTCCTCTGAGGGCAGGGCCTTTTCTGTATGATACTCCACCTCCGGCACGGGAAGATGGAGCTGATCGGCGGTCTTGATGTCGGCGGTCTCGCGGAACATGGCCATCAGCTCCGGCAGATTGTAGAATCTGGCAAAGCGCGTCCGGGGACGGTATTTCCCCTCCGGGGCCAGCTCCACCTTCGTTACCGTCTCGCCAAAGATGGAGGCCCAGCTATCAAAGTGGGTCAGGCTGTAATGCTTGCCCCGGCTGTCGGTGAAGCCCTTTTCCAAAAGGTCCTGCTGCAAATACCGCTGCATGGTGAATAACTCGGTCATGGAGTTGCTGACCGGGGTGCCGGTGGCGAACACCACGCCGCGCCCGCCGGTGATCTCGTCCATGTAGCGGCATTTCAGCAGCATATCGCTGGACTTCTGCGCATCGGTGGTGGAAAGCCCCGCCACGTTCCGCATTTTCGTGTAGAGGAACAAATTTTTGTACGAATGTGCCTCGTCAATAAAGAGGCGGTCCACGCCAAGCTGCTCAAAGGTGACGGAGCTATCCTTTCGGCCTGTGCTGTTGAGTTTTTCCAGACGGGCCTCCAGGGAACGCTTTGTGCGCTCCAACTGCTTGACGCTGAATTTCTCCGCGCCGCTGTCCTCCAATTCCTCAATGCCCTGTTCGATCTCTAAAATCTGATCTTGCAGAAGCTGTTCCCGCCGTTCATAGGAGACGGGGAGGCGTTCAAACTGTGAGTGGCCCATGATAATCGCGTCATAATTCCCGGTGGCGATCCGGGAACAGAACTTTTTGCGGTTTCTGCCCTCAAAGTCCTTTTTGGAGGCAACGAGGATGTTGGCGGTGGGGTACAGCCGCAGGAACTCGCTGGCCCACTGTTCGATCAGGTGATTGGGGACAGCAAAGAGGGATTTCTGACACAGCCCCAGGCGCTTGCTCTCCATGGCGGCGGCGGTCATTTCAAAGGTCTTGCCCGCGCCGACCTCATGGGCCAGCAGGGTATTGTTGCCGTACAGCACATGGGCGATGGCGTTGAGCTGATGCTCCCGCAGGGTGATCTCCGGGTTGATGCCACCGAACACGATATGCCGCCCGTCATACTCGCGAGGCCGGATGGAGTTGAACAGCTCATTGTACTGCTTCACCAGGGTCTGCCGCCGCTGGGGGTCCTTCCAAATCCAATCCCGGAAAGCGTCCTTGATGGCCTGCTGTTTCTGTGTGGCAAGGGTGGTGGCGTTGTGGTTCAGAACGCGGCGTTCCTTGCCGTCCGGGTCCTTGATGGTGTCATAGATTCGCACATCACGGAGGTTTAAGGTGTCCTCCAGGATGTGATAGGCGTTGAGCCGGTCTGTGCCATAGGTGGTGTTGGCGGCAACATCAAACCCGGACACGGTGTTTTTGCCGGTGATGTTCCATTCCCCGGTATATTCCGAGAAATTCACATAGATTTTTCCCTTCTGCACCGGCGGCGTTTTGAACAGCTCATACATGAACTGCTGCACATACCGCTTATCCAGCCAGGTAGCCCCCAGGCGAAGGTCGATCTCTGAGGCGGTCAGGTCCTTGGGCTGTGCGGATTCCAGAGCCTCCACGTTGGGGTGCATCCGGTATTTCTCTCCATCAGGCAGCGCGTCATACATCGCCTTGGCAGCGCGCAGCTTCTGCCGCACGTTCCCGGAGAGGTATTCATCAGCGGCAACGAGGGGGAAACTGTTCAGATCAACCGAGGACCAGTCTTTGCGGCTGGGGTCTCCCTCACATTGAACATCCCGGAAGATCACGCCGGACAGCTCCGTTTCCAATTCTTCCTCTGTTTTCCCGGTGAGCTGGGCCATGTAGGACATATCCACCCTGGCCTTCTCCCCAATAGAGACGGCCAGGGCTTCGCTGGCGGTGTCCACATGAGTGACCGCCCTGTGGGGCTTGATGGTCCGCTTGGTGAACATATCCGCTTTGCGTTCCAGCCGCCCGTCATTGTCCAGCATCTCCAATGAGCAGAGTAGATAATAGGAGCTGTCCGCAGAAAAGGCCAGCGCGTTTTCCCGGCTGTTGAGCAGGCCGTACTTTTTAGAGAAAGCGTCATACAAATTGTTGAGGGTCTGCCGCTCCTTTTGGACGGAGATTTCATCGGCATCCTCCATCTGAAGGGAAATCAGCCGATGCACACAGTCCCGCAGCTCCACCATGCCCTTGACGCGGGCCTTGGCCGTGGCGCTCAAATCAGGCTTTGCCATCATGGAGGTTTCCCGATAGTACACCTCTCCGTCAATGACACCGAAGGAATATCGTTCGATACCTGGGTCCGCTGGAATCAGGGAATCCGTTTCCATCTCCTCATCCAGTTCGGACAGCTCCACACGCTTGATTTCGTCGTGGATGTGGGACAGGGCGGTGCGGAGCTGCTGGGCAAAGTCCTGGGCTTTCCGGGGCTTACACGCCAACTGCGGTCCATAGGGGCCGGAGGTGATCTCCAAATCACCCAGCACCATTTCAGGGTGGGCCTGGAAATAGCGGTTTATGCTCACAAAGCCGGGGCGTTCCTCGCCGTCCTGCCCGATATAGGTGTGGCGTTCAATGACCTCCGCCTCCACCCACTCCGGCAAAGGCTCATTCTCCCGCAGGGGAATTTCCCGCTTTTGGAGGAACATGATGGACATGGAAGTTTCCGTCCCGGCGTTGGCCTGGAACACACCGTCCGGCAGGCGGACCGCGCCCAGCAGATCACAGCGCCGGGCAATATACCGCCGCGCACGATCATCCTTTTTGTCCATTGTGCCGCCGCTGATGCCGTTGGAGGTGATGAACGCGATCACGCCGCCTGCCCGGACCTTATCAATGGTTTTGGCAAAGAAATAGTCATGGATCAAAAGCCTCTCCCGGTCATACCGCTGATCCACCACGGGATAATTGCCAAAGGGTACGTTGCCGATGGCGATGTCGAAAAAGCTGTCCGGGAAGTCCGTTTTTTCATAGCCGCGCACCGTGATCCGGGCCTTGGGGTAGAGCTGCTGGGCGATGCGCCCGGTAATGCTGTCCAACTCTACACCGTACAACTTGGATGCAGCCATGCTCTCCGGCAGCAGGCCAAAGAAGTTGCCCACGCCGCAGGACGGCTCCAAAATATTTCCCTTTTCAAAGCCCATGCTCCCGATAGCCTCATAGATGGCCTTGATGACCAGGGGGCTGGTGTAGTGGGCATTGAGGGTGGATGCCCGCGCCGATTTGTATTCGCTGTCCGTCAGCAGGCTTTTCAACTCCTGATATTCGGCGGACCATGCGGCCTTGTCCGGGTCAAAGGCGTCAGGGATGCCGCCCCAGCCTACATAGCGGGACAGGATTTCCTGCTCCGCTTCGGTGGCGGACCGGCCCTCGTCCTCGATCTGCTTCAAGGTGCGGATGGCCTCGACATTCATGCGGTATTTGACCCTCGGCCCACCCACACCCAGGTTGTCATCGGTGATACGGAAATTTTCAGTAGCAGCGTCCTGTTCAGCGGCGGGGACCTGCTCCGGCTGCGCGTGTTCCGGCTCGTCAAAACGCAGGGTCTGAACAACAACATCATAGGGCAGGCCGTTCTTATCGCCGGGATAGATTGTCGCGGGTCCCGGAACTGCCGTGGGGCCGGGGGCCTCCGGCTGTTCCGCCTGGGGCGGTGTTGGCGGTGGCTGAACCTCAGCGGCGGGGGCCTCCAGGGTAAACAGGGCGGCGTTGCGCTCGTCATGGCGCACAGCGTCCTCGAAAAAGTCTTTGGTAACAGTCTGATGGCTCCAGGCATAAGGGCCGGTATGAATGATAATATCCAAATCACCGATACCCTCAATGGTTCCGCTGACATCGTGATCGCCGTAGGCAAAGGCAACCTTGTCACCCACCTGATAGTGGAGCTGGCCTGCCAGCTCCACGCTCTCCCGCTGGACCGGCTCATGGGTAAAGCCGTCCAGCTCTTGCAGCCAGAGGGCGCGGAGGATGGGGGCAACAGCCTCCCAGGACAGGGACAGCTTTGTGCCGAATTTGTCCTGGATTTCCACCGCCATACTGACCGTGGAAGTAAAATAGTCCGCTATGTCCCCGGTTTCCAGCGTTACCGTCTCGGCGCGGCTGGCGAAAGCAAGGGACAGCCGCTGGGCGATTCCCCGGTTGTTCTCACCGGAGCGCAGCCAGCCGGAAACATAGCCCTTATCCCGGTCCGTCATCAGATGGGAGGTCAGCACTTCCCGAAAATCATCGTTGACGCGGCTCATATCGGCAGGCAGATAGCTGGTAATAGAACCGTTTCGGGGGTCCAGATGCGGCAGCCGTTCAAAATTTTCTTTACTCTCGGTGCGGAGAAGGGGGATGGGCAGCGCAGGGTCCCGCAGTTCCACATCAAACAGACCAATACCCGTAATCTCAAAAGCGGTATTATTCAGATAGACCATATCGCCGGGTTTGTAAGGCGGGGCCAGGGGGTTATGGGGCGGCTGACCTGTTGCGCCGACAACCTCCTGGATGGCTTGCCAGTCCTCGTCAGAAACGGTGATGTCAACCTCATGGGCAGCGTCTCCGCTCCCGATGGTGATGGTGTCCCCTTCGCGGGTAATGGGCCGGGCCGAGAGGTCCGGGGGAAGCGCCGCCTGTTCCCGCTTTGCGGCCTCCTGCAAAATGGGAACAATATCACGATATTTTTCGCGCTTGCCGAGGTAGTCTAACAGTCCGCCATATCCATCTCCAACATCCTGCCGCTCCCAAATCCGAACACCATCCGGCAAAACAATGACGAACGAAACCTTGTCATAGCCGAAAAACTCATCAAACTCCGGGTCTTTGGATTCAATCCATCTCTGTTCCGTCCCATACTTCTTTATGGCGGCTTTTTTGCCTGCTACACGCCTGTCGTCCGCCTGCTTCATCAGCCGGTCAAATTCAGCGACAGAATAGATTTTGTTTTCTTGAAAGAAAGCGTGAGTTTCGCTGTACTCACAGCGCACAAACGGCGGCGATGCGGGTATACCCCTGTCCAGCAATTCACGAATGACTACGGATGCGGCCTCATCTTCCTCATAGTAGCACCATCCATATTCAGTTCCGCCAGCGGCTAAGGTTTCAGGCGAAAGCAGTTCTTTCGCGTCTGTTTCCCGTATCATAATCCCGCCATGACGGGTGGTGCTGATCTCATGCACACCGTCCGCAAACTGATTGCTCATCTGCACCTTGCCCCAGGGAGAATGATTGCCTATCTCTGTCCCCCAGGGCGGCATTTCATCCTCATATCCAGTTATGTCTGGAGCGTCATTTTGCTCCTGCTGGGGCTGGGAGAGGACGGGGTATGTCTCATCTATGATCTCCCGATGCAGCCGGTTATGGAAGTCTGCCATATCAAAATACAGCCGCATGAAATCCGGGGCCAGATTATAGTCCGGCCCCATAATAGCGGATGCCGCCCGTTTGACCGCTTCGTTTCCTTCTAACAGGGCGGTATCTTTATCGCTGTTCTTACAGGCGTTTTGATAGGCCGTATCCGCCAGCACCATATTTTTGACAATGGGCTTGTACTTCTCATAAATTTCCCGGACAGTGGGTGCGGTGCTGGAATCCTGCCCCGCCAGCCGTTCTACATCGGCCATGACCTGCTCCACAAACTCGGAGGGGCTATCCTGTTCCAGATGCTCCCGGATGGCGGCGGCATCTATGTCCTCAAAATTGTCCAGCTCCTGCAGGGTGAAAAATCTGTCCTCCTTCACCAAACGGGCAAGGTGACGCTGTACTTTTGTCCAAGGCAGATCGGTGGCCGCGCCCTCCACTGTAACAGGAAACGCAGGGAGGTTATCGCCGTACTCATTTCTCAGCCACTCCGCCGTGTCCCGGTCACGGGCATGGCTGGTCATGTACTGCTGCACCTGGCGTTTGCTGGCAATATCGCCGTTCCACTCCTGGAGGGCAAGGTCTATGTCAGCCTGGGTGATTTCCCTCGGCGGCACTGTGGCCGAGATAGGCGGTGCAGCCTCCGGCACATGAACGGGGCCTTCTGCCGCCGCCGTTTCCATTTGCATCTGCTTCGGGGGCTTTTGCCGATACTGCTCCAATTCTTCCGGGGTGAGATACCGGCCTGCATCAATAAGGCCCCGAATATGATGGGCCATTTCCTCATATCTGATATAGCGCATGGGGCCGTCTGCGTCTCTCCGGCGCAGCCGCCATTCTGCCGCGACAAAATACCCATAGCCCTCTCCGCCGTCTGCCAGGACGCAAGGACCTTCGTGCGCACGTTCTTCCGATGTATATCCATGCTTGTTATACTCTGCGCGGAGATGCTCCGCGATCTGTTCATCGGAAAACCCTTGCTGGTACAATGCGAAAATTCGCTGTTTCCTGCCGGTGATACCCCAATCCTCCACCAGCAGCTTATCCACGTCCATATCGGTAATGACAGGCCCGGTGGCTTCTGCCTCCTGTTCCGGCACTGCCTCCAGATGGTCGCTCAGATACTGTTCCATCTCCTCCGCAGAGAGATAGCTGCCCTCCTGGATGAGCTGGCGAATACGTTTTTCCACAGCGGCCCACTTGACAATAAATTTTTTGTCAGCAGGGTCATTCCAAAACTCCATGCCGGTGTTGGGCCGGTAATCCAGGAAAATGTGAGACCCGTCCGAAAGGATAT
>CAMWTG010000084.1 GCA_947177115.1 uncultured Clostridia bacterium | reverse complement strand
AGGAAGTCATTCCCGGCACGGTCTTTGAAATCAAGGGCATCCACTACGGCTACCATAACGATGTGACCACCGGGCCGGACGGCAGGGCGGTTCTCTCCAACATCCCCGTGGACAGCTATGAGGTGGTCGAGAAGTCCGTCCCCGACCCCTATGTGGTGGGCGAGGAACCCATGCAGACCATCTACCTGGGACCCGGCGAGAACCGGGAGCTGATTTTTGACAATCTGAAGCAGCCTGTTTTGAAAATCTCCAAGGTGGAGCAGGGGACCAACACCCCTATCCCCGGCACGGTGTTCACCGTGGAGGGCATCGACAGCGACTACCGCCACGATGTGACCACCGAGGCGGATGGCTTTGCCACCCTGCGCGTTGCCCCCGGCAGCTACCGGGTGACTGAGAAATCTGTCCCCGCTCCCTACTGTCTGCCGGAGGATGAGGCCGACCGGACCCAGACCATCTCCCTGAACGGCGGCGATGAAAAGACGCTGATTTTCAAGAACAGCAAGAAGCCCCTGCTCACCATCTCCAAGGTGGACGCCATCAGCGGCGATCCGGTCCCCGGAACGGTGCTGACCGTGGAGGGCATCAACAGCGACTATCAGCATGATGTGACTACCGGCGCGGACGGCACGGTTTCTCTGCGGGTGGACCCCGGCACTTACCGCATTACCGAGAAATCCGTCCCCGCGCCCTACTATCTGCCGGACAAGGACGCAGACCGGGTACAGACCGTTTCTCTGAATCCTGGCGATGAAAAGACCGTGGTATTCAAGAATCACAAGGCCCCGGAGCTGACCATCTTCAAAGAGGATTCTGTTGCGGGCGCTCCCATTGAGGGGGCAAAATTCCACGTTACCTACACCAGCAACGGCGAGGCGGCGGACGCTCCCGCTTCGGTGGACTTCGGTTATCTTTTTTCGGACGCCAACGGCGAAATCAAGCTGCATGAACAGGGCAAGCGGCTGTACCCCGGCGAGTACACCATTACCGAGGTTGCCCCGGCCCCCGGTTTTCAGATGAAGGAGCCGACCACGCAGAAGGTCATTCTCCACGGCGGCGAGAGCAAAACCGTCACATTCCAGAATGAGCCGCTGAATGGAATTATCGTGGAAAAGTATGACAGCGTGACCCATGAGGCCCTCCCCGGCTGCACCTTCCAGCTTCGCTTTTTGGGCGGCACTTCCGGCACGGGCGGCACTGTAATCGGCCAGAAGGTGACGGGGAAAAATGGGACCTGCATCTGGACAGGACTGAAAAGCGGCACTTATATCGTGGAGGAGGTGGACCCCGCTGACGGGTACAGCATCATCAATGCCTCTGAAACAGTCTATATCTCTGATAATGGGACGCAGAGCGTCATTACTGTCCGTTTTGACAATGCCCCGGACGGCCAACTTCTTATTAGAAAGGTATGCTCCGTCAATCCCTCTGTAACCTTGCAGAACGCGGAGTTCAAGGTCATGTATGCGGATGGCACTCTGATTGGGGATTCCAACGGCATTTTCAGAACGGATGAAAACGGGGAAATCCGCATTACCGGGCTGAAACCGGGCAAGAGCGTGATCGTCACCGAAACCCGCGCCCCTGCTGGATTCATCATCGACACGCAGAGCCAGACCATCCAAATCCAGGCGGGCCGCACCGTCACCCTGACCTTTAAGAACCAGCCCCGCGGTTCCCTGATTATTCAGAAGCGGGACAGCATCACCGGCCAGCCCCTCCCCGGCGCGGAGTTCCGCGTCACCACGGCGGCGGGCTGTGAGGTCGGTTTAGACGGCGTGATCGGCACGTCCACCTTGACCCAAAATGGTCTGTTTACCACCGACAGCAGCGGAGAAATCCGTATCAGTAATCTGGCCCCCGGTGCTTATGTGCTGACCGAAACCAAGGCCCCGGCAGGGTACGTTATGGATGCCCCCAGCACGAATGTGGTGATCGGGGCCAACGGGGACACGCAGACGGTCATCATCACCAACACTCCCAAGGCCACCCTGACCATCACCAAGCGGGATGCCGTGACACGCAAGTCCCTGGCGAACGCTGAATTTATCGTCCGGGACAGTGAAGGTCACGCGGTCGGTCCCACCAATGGCATTTACAAAACCGGGACAGACGGAACCGTGATCGTCTCCGGTCTGGAACCTGGCAGCACGATCATGGTGTCTGAAACCAAGGCCCCTACCGGCTATATTCTGGACGAGACGCCCAAAAGCATTGTGGTGAAATCCGGCATTTCCAACAGCCTGATTTTTGACAATGAGCCTGGAACCACCCTTATTATCCGAAAGTTCATTGAGGGGACGGAAAATGAGCCGCTGTCCGGCGTAGCGTTCAAAGTAGTAGACGGCAGCGGGGCCGCAGTCGGCCCAGACGATGGAACCTACTACACCGACAAGGCTGGCGAGATTGTGCTGGACGGCATCGAACCCGGAACCACGGTGATTGCCAGAGAAATCAAGACCGTGGAGGGCTTCGTGCTGGATGGAACGCCCCAGGATATTCTTATCAAGGGCGGGACCGTACAGCAACTTACCTTCTGGAACAAGCGGGCCGGTTCTCTTGTTATCCAGAAAAAGGACAGCGTGACCGGCGCTCTCATCTCCGGCGCTCAGTTCCAGTTGACGTATGCCTCCGGCGGCTATGTGGACAATGACAACGGACATCTGTCCTCCAACGGCCTCTATACCACCGATGCCAACGGGGAAATCCGCATCTCCGGCGTGACCGGCACGATTGTAGCGAAAGAGGTCAAGGCCGCTCCCGGCTATGTGATCGACCAGTCCACGCAGACGCAGACCGTCACCGTCAACCCGGATGATACGCAGACCCTCACCTTCCTCAATGAGCCTCTTTGCAGCTTGACCCTGACCAAGCTGGATTCTGTGAGCGGAAAGCCCGTTCCTGGAACTGAATTTACAGTGAAGGACGGTAACGGCACTGTGCTGGGCCGCTACACCACAGGGAAGGACGGCACGGTGACGGTATCCGGCCTCGTTCCGGGCAGCACCATAGTAGTCAGTGAGAGCAAGGTCCCCAGCGGGTACGTTCTGGACACAACTCCCAAAACCATCATTGTGAAGAATGGAACCAACAGCCTGACCAGCGGCGTGGGCGGCGGCGGAACCAACATCGGGAACAATGACGGAACCAGCGGCGGCAACGATCTGACCTTTGAGAATGACCCCAAAATGACCCTCACGATTCACAAATACATTGAGGGGACACAGAATGAGCCGCTGGCGGGTGTTGCGTTCAAAATTACGGACAGCACCGGCGCGGCGGTTGGCCCTGGCGATGGCGTATTTTACACCAACGCTGCGGGTGAAATTGTGATTGAGGGGCTGGAACCCGGCACTTCCATCACCGCCCGCGAGATCAAGACGGTGGACGGTTTTGTTTTGGACGGCACGCCCAAGACGGTGAAGATCACCGCAGGCCCCCAGGCCCCTGAACTGACCTTCTGGAACCAGCGGGCGGGCGAGCTGGTGATCCGAAAGCTGGATTCCGTCACCAAGCAGCCGCTGGCAGGCGTGGAATTTGAACTGACCTACGCTGGCGGCGGCTATGTGGACAACGCCAACGGCCATCTGTCCAGCAACGGCCTCTATACCACCGATGCAAACGGCGAAATCCGCATTTCCGGCGTGACCGGCACTATCGTTGCCAGGGAGACCCGGACGATTCCCGGCTACACCATTGACGAGGCCACCCGGACGCAGACCGTCACCGTCAATCCGGCAGACACGCAGACCCTCACCTTTTACAATTCGCCCCAGCAGACGTTGACCATCCAGAAGTATGTGGATGGCACCACTACCCCCATCCAGGGCGTGACCTTCCTTGTCACCGATTCCAGCGGTCAGTATGTGGGGCCGAATAACGGTGAGTATGTGACCGATAAAAATGGACGCATTGTTATCACCGACCTGACCCCCGGCGTCACCATCACCGCCAAGGAGACCAAAACCGCCAGCGGCTATGTGCTGGACACCACGCCGCAGTCCATCCTCATCAAGCAGGGAGCGGCCCAGACCCTGACCTTCTTCAACAAGGCCGAGGGCGGGCTGGAGCTTATTAAGGTCTCCGAGAGCGACACCACCCGGCGCATCCCCGGCACTACTTTTGAGATCAGGAAGATGGACGGCGCTCTGGTGGACACCATCACCACGGATAAGCAGGGCCGCACCCACCTGGACCTGGACGCCGGTGACTACTACGCTGTGGAAACCGAGGCGGCGCAGGGCTTCAAGCTGGACAGCACTCCCCACTACTTTACCGTGGCGGATGGCAAAACCACTACGCTGACCGTAACCAACAAGCCCTTCAGCGGCATTTTGATTCACAAGACCGACAGCGTGACCGGCAAGGGGATTTATGGTGTTTCCTTCCTGCTGTATGACGCCAGCAATACCCCCATCGGTCAGTACACCAGCGACAACAGCGGTTATGTCTATATTGAGGGGCTGACCACCTCCGGGCGGTACTATCTCCGTGAACTGGAGAATGAGGGCTACATTGTGGACACGCAGATGAAAACGGTGTATGTGACCGCTGGGGAAACTACTCTGGTGGAGTGGAAGAATACCCCCATCACCGCACAAATCCAGATCATCAAGAAATCCGCGGACTACAATCCCACCAACGGTCTGCCGGAGGGGACGCTTCTGTCCGGCGCGGTCTTTGAGATTTACGATAAGGCCAATAATGTGGTGGACACCATCAAGAGCGACAGCCGGGGGCTGGCGGTTTCCAAGCCCCTCCCGCTGGGCCGCTACACCATCAAGGAGGTCAAGGCCCCGGACAACTACGGTGTGAACGATACAGTTCTCAACGCCTATCTGGAGCATAAGGGGCAAATCCTCACCTTTGAGGTCACAAACAAGTCCCTGACTACCGGCGTTGCCATTACCAAGACTGGCCCCAAGGAGGTCATGGGCGGCCAGCCGGTGCGCTATATGTTCTCTGGGATTGCCAACACCTCCAATGTCCGGCTGGACAGCTTCTATTGGAGGGATACCCTGCCCGCCGAGGTCATTCTGGATAAGGTCGTGACCGGCACTTACAACTACCCCGGCAGCTATAAGATCGTGTACCGCGTCAACGGCGGCGAGTACCAAACCTTGGCCGACAACCTGAGTACACAGAAGAACTATACCCTGGCCGCGTCCCCCGTGGCCCTTGGGCTGGCCTCCAATGAGCGCGTGACCGAGATCATGTTTGTGTTCGGGCAGGCGCCCGCTGGCTTCTCGCAGGTGGAAAAGCCCTATATCTACTGCAACGCCAGACCCGGCCTCCCCGCTGGTTCCTTCGTGAACAAGGCCGATGTGGGCGGCGTGTATAACGGCGAGTGGATTCAGGCTGTTTCCCGCTGGGTAACGACCATCTACGGCAAGCCCACCACCCTGCCCCGGACGGGCTATTAAATCGTCCCCTCAGTCAACTTTTAATTCAATTTGCCCCGGAAGGACTTTGCTCCTTCCGGGGCTTTTTTCGTCAAAAGGAGGAAAACATAACGAAAAATCAAGAAAATAAGGACGTTTTCTGTTCAATCTCGCTGTCCGGCGGGAAGGATTCGACAGCCATGCTCCTGCTGATGCTTGAGAAGGATATGCCCATTGACTGTGTTCTCTATGCAGATACGACCATGGAATTTCCTGAGATGGAGGCCCACATCGCAAAACTGGACGATCTTCTCTGCCGGGAGCGCGGCATCCATATCACCACCCTGCGTCACCCCCAGGGCTTTGAATGGCTGATGTTGAACGTACCCATGAAGCAGGAACGGGCCATAGCCAGACGAATTGCCAATGGCCAGCCTCTTACTGGCTACGGATGGCCAGCAATGCGAATACGCTGGTGTACTGGTCAACTCAAGACCCACCTTATGTCCAAAGAAGTCAACCGTCTCAAAAAGGAAAAGAACGGCCTTCACTATATCGGCATTGCGGTTGATGAGGCCCACCGTTGTAAAGACGATCCCAATAATCGCTATCCGCTGGTGGAGTGGGGCATCACCGAGGCCCAAGCGCTGCAAATCTGCTATGACCGGGGCTATGACTTTGGCGGACTATATGAAATTTATCACCGAACATCCTGCTGGTGCTGCCCCCTTCAACGGATCAGTGATTTGCGAAATCTGCGAAAACACCACCCGGAGCTGTGGGCGCGGCTGCGGGACATGGACAACCAGACGAGGGCCATGTTCGGCCCTGGTCCTTTGGGGCAGTTCAAGCAGAATTGGAGCGTGGAGCGGCTGGAGGAACGCTTTGCACGGGAGGAGGCGCAGAAATCGTGAGTATGGAAGTCGGCAAGCGCATCCGCTTCTTTCGCAGGTTGCGGGGCATGACGCAAAAGGAACTTGGCAAGGCCGTTGGCTTTTCCTCTCGAACCGCCTCGGTCCGTATTGCCCAATATGAGATCGGCGCGAGAACCCCAAGACCGGAACTGATGAAACAGATTTCGGAGGTCCTTAACGTATCGGAGGATGCCTTGACTACGCCTGATCTTGAAAATGTGACGTGCCTGATGCACACGCTGTTTGCTCTGGAGGATGCCTGCTTTTTCCATGTGCTTTCTCTGGCGGGCAATATTGAGCTGTGGAGCGACATAGAGGATGACAGTATTCCTCTGGCTGTCCGCGTCATGCTGAAAACGTGGGCAGAACTGCGGGAGAAGTATATGCACGGCGATATTTCCAAAGAGAAATACAATCAGTGGCGGTACAATTTCCCGAACATTCCTAAAAATGAAAGTGAGATGATGTGAACCATGGAATTTGAGGCGAAAAAGCTGCTGATGGAGCGGCTGGATAAAAGCCTTTTGGATCACGCCGCCGTTTTGAGCAGCGACAGCAGCGGCCCCACTATTTTGGGAGTTTACAAGTTGCAGGAGTTGGCGGAGCTGCATTGCTATCTGAAAACGGCGCATGAGTTCAATGCCGCCGAAGTGGACGGCCTTTTGCAGTTTGCCGACCCGCTGGAGGTGGCGCAAGCCTGCTGGGAGGACAATCCCCATGCGTACAGTTTCCCCATCTGTGAACTGCTGGGAACCATACGGGCGCATGAGCGGTTCCCGCTGGCAGAACCCACGCCGCCCCCGGAAAAGGTATCTGTGCGGGAGCGTCTGAACGCCGCTATCCAGGAGGCGCACCGTCAGGCAGCGGGACACAGCCATGACCGCGGCGGCGAGGCCCGCTGACCGTTTTTCTTCTCCGCATAGCAGGAGGTGAACACAATGCAGGAGGAAGTACGGGATAAATCTGTGGCGTTGGTGATAAATGTCGGCAAGAACGGTGGCAGAATGACCGCCTCGCTTCTGAAATGGGCCATGCGCCGGTATATGGAGCAGTCCAGAAACCCGCATATCCATCACGGCAGGCAGACGGTGAAGCAACTTGTCCAGCAGGGCGCGGGCGTTCAGAACATCGAGATCACGGACAAAAACATCAAATCTTTTGAACATATTGCCCGCAAATACGGTGTGGACTATGCGCTGAAGAAGGTCCCCAGCGAGGGGAAGTACCTGGTCTTTTTCAAGGCCAAGGACGCGGACGCGCTCAACGCCGCCTTTGCCGAATATACCGCCAAAACGCTCAAAAGGGACAAAAGCAAACCATCTCTTTTATCACGGCTGACCCATTTCAAGGAGGTCGTAAAAAACCAGTCGCGGGACACGGAGAAGCACCGCCAGAAGGGAGGAATTGAGCTGTGAGGCCGGACTATAAAAAGCTGATTCTGACCTATTTCCCCTATCTTATCTTCCTCTGGCTGTTTGATAAGGCTGGGGAGTGCTACCGGCTGGCGGCCGGCGCGGATATGGTGACAAAGCTGGTGGCTACTATATCCGATCTGGGAACGGCTATTTCGCATAACCCCCTCCCCAGCCTCCACCCCCGTGATCTTCTGGTCGGCCTGGTCGGGGCGGCGGCAATCCGCTTTGCCGTCTATTGGAAGGGCAAAAACGCCAAGAAGTACCGCCACGGCGTAGAGTATGGCAGCGCCCGATGGGGGACAGCCGAGGATATTAAGCCCTTCATTGACCCCAAGTTTGACCAGAACATTCTCCTGACGCAGACCGAGCGCGTCATGGTGGGCCGCAATAAAAATCCTAAGTACAATATCAACAAAAATGTGCTGGTAATCGGCGGTTCCGGCTCCGGCAAAACTCGCTTCCACATTAAGCCCAACCTCATGCAGATGAACGCCAGCTATATTGTCACAGACCCGAAAGGTACAGTTGTGGAAGAATGTGGCAAAATGCTCCAAATGGGTGGATATGAGATAAAAATACTCAATACCATCAACTTTAAGCAGACAATGAGATACAATCCGTTCCGCTACATCTGCTGTGAAAACGACATTCTGAAACTGGTCAACTGTATCATGGAAAATACCAAGGGCGAGGACAGCAAGGGCGGTGAAGATTTTTGGGCGAAGGCCGAAGCCCTCTATTATCAGGCATTGATCGCTTATATTTGGTATGAAGCCCCGGAGGAAGAAAAGAACATGACCATGCTGTTGGATATGCTCAACGCCTCCGAAGTCCGGGAAGAAGATGAATCATTCAAAAATGCCGTGGATATGCTCTTTGACCAGCTTGAAGCGGAGAAACCGGATCATTTCGCCGTCCGTCAATACCGTAAATATAAATTAGCGGCGGGCAAAACGGCGAAAAGCATATTGATTAGCTGCGGCGCAAGAATGGCCCCCTTTGATATTGCGGAAGTCCGGCAGATGATGGAGGGGGACGATCTGGAATTGGAGTTGATTGGGGACAGGAAAACGGCGCTGTTCTGCATCGTATCTGACACAGACATGACGTTCAATTTCATATCAGCCATGGTCTACACGCAGATGTTCAACGTCCTGTGCGACAGGGCGTTGCAGAATGGGGGCGCGCTGAAACAGCACGTCACTTGTCTGCTGGACGAGTTCGCCAATCAGAAGATACCCAATTTTCAGCACCTTATCAGCGTGATCCGAAGCCGTGAGATTTCCGCCCATATCGTGGTGCAGACGCAGAGCCAACTCAAAGCCGTCTATAAGGACCACGCTGAAACCATCATCGGCAACTGCTCCTGTGTTTTGTTCCTCGGAGGTAAGGAGAGAAGCACGTTAAAGGAGATTTCCGAAACTTTAGGCAAGGAAACCATTGATCTTTTCAACACCAGCGACACCAGAGGCAGTCAGCGGAGCATGGGTATCAACTACCAGAAATTAGGGAAAGAACTCATGTCAACCGATGAACTGGCGGTGATGGACAATGGAAAGTGCATCCTGCAAGTGCAGGGTGTGAGGCCCTTTTTCAGCGACAAGTTTGATATTACCAGGCATCCGCAGTATAAAAATCTGCTGGATTTCAGCAAGAAGAACGCTTTTGATGTAAAGAAGTATCTGAGCCGCTATCTCACCGTCCGTCCAGACGACGCCTATGAGTGCTGCGAACTGGACGCGCCGCCTGATTCCGATGAAACCGCTTCCTGACCTGTTCGGGAGCGGTTTTTTTATTTTCAATCCAACACGAAGGAGTGATGCCTATGTCAGACAAAGCCCGTATGGTGAGAGCGCCCCCCGATACCAGTGCCGCCTCCTGACTTTTTCGGGGGGCCTTTTTCATGCTTAACCACTCAACTACTCAATCAATCTAAATAACTGGAGGTAATCTAATGGAATTTTTCACTTCTGCTATCGGTACTTTGAAGGTCCTTGTGATTGCGCTGGGCGCTGGCCTGGGCGTGTGGGGTGTCATTAACCTGCTGGAAGGCTACGGCAACGACAACCCCGGCGCCAAAAGCCAGGGCATGAAACAGCTCATGGCGGGCGGCGGCGTGGCCCTGATCGGAATGCAGCTTATCCCCCTGCTGGCAAACCTGTTCTCGGTGTAAGCCAGAGGGCTGAACCATGCTGAATATCCTCGACACAATACAAGAATGGCTCAAATCCATCCTGATTGAGTGCATTTTAGGCAATCTCAGCG
>CAMWTG010000083.1 GCA_947177115.1 uncultured Clostridia bacterium | reverse complement strand
GGCAGAAACAGACCCCATTACAGCGGCTTTCCTCCTCTTTTTGGAAATTTTTTTGAAAAATACAAAAAGTGATGCGGCGGGGACGGATCAGATAGCTTTTCCACAAAAAAATATCACAAAAATTTGAAGTTTGACCGGTAAAAATTTATTACATATTATCTTTATCTTGCTATTAAGCCAGCAGTATTTTGCTATTCTGGTGTGCATTCTTGACAAGGGGTGAGCCTATATGCTAAGATAGATTTGGTAATATTGGAGACAAGAAACAAAAACATCGCAGCGATGTTTTTGTTTCCGCAGTTCCCTGCGGAAACAATGAGCATTGGCCTCTATTTTGTTAGCGGTGTCTTTTCTCCGGTGTTGCAGATTACAGATTTTTAACCAGTGGAGGGAGGAGCTTTTTGTATGAGACAGTGGAGAGTATGCAGTATGGCCGCTAATGGCCTCCTGCCGGGGCGAAAGTCGGGTGAGCGCTTATGATCAAGTATACAGTCAAGCGTTTGCTGCAATCCCTCGTGACCGTGCTGATCATTGTCACGGCGGTATTTCTCCTGCTGCGGATGCTGCCCACCGACTATTTCTTCAGTGAGGAAGAGCTGGTGAAGCTGTCCGATGAGGCAAAGGCCGACCGCCTGATGGCGGCGGGACTGAGCGACCCGCTGGGCGTCCAGCTGCTGCGGTTCTACGGTGAGCTGGTCAGGGGCGACCTGGGCGTTTCCCGCCGGATCCAGGCCGGGGTGCCCGTTATCGAGGTCGTTGCCAGCAAGTTCGGCATCTCAATGAAAATGGGCCTGGCATCGCTGGGAGTGTCCCTGGTGCTGGGCATTATGCTGGGCATTATCCAGACGCTCAATAAGGACCGGTGGCCCGACCATATCGGGACGGCCTACATTATCTTCGTCAACGCCGTCCCCGGGCTGGTGAGCTACTCTCTGATCCTGATGTTCGGCGCGCGGGTGCTGCACCTGCCATCGCTCT
Source organism: uncultured Clostridia bacterium (assembly GCA_947177115.1). Classification (GTDB taxonomy): domain Bacteria; phylum Bacillota; class Clostridia; order Oscillospirales; family Oscillospiraceae; genus Pelethomonas. The sequence goes on along the minus strand of CAMWTG010000083.1, from coordinate 9,008 downwards.
ACTCCATCAACGCGCCGGTGCAGACCTCGATCCTGCCGGTGGCCTGTCTGGCGCTGGGATCCATTGCCAGCTATGCCCTCTGGACGCGGCGGTATATGGTGGACGAGCTGAATAAGGACTACATACGCCTTGCCCGCGTCAAGGGCATGTCCTCCAAGGACATCATGCTCAAGCATGTGCTGAAAAACGCTTTCGTGCCCATGATCGCCTATATTCCGGCTTCGGTGCTGCTGACCATCGGCGGCTCCCTGCTGGTGGAGAAGTTCTTCTCCGTCCCCGGGATGGGGCCGCTGCTGACGGACGCCATCGGGCGTTATGACACCAGCGTTGTCCAGGCCTGCGTCATCATTTACGCCGGGCTGGGTATTCTGGGCGTGTTTCTCGGCGATGTCATGATGATGTTGTTCGATCCGCGCATCAAGCTTGTGGAAGGAGGAGAATCCCGATGATGAAAAGCGATGTCCGCGATGGATCCTTCCGGTTTGTGGAATACTCCGCAGATGCAGCCGAACGGATCGGCTACTCCAATTATTCCTACTGGAGGGCTGTTTTTCAGAACTTCATGAAGAAAAAGTCCGCCGTGGTTATGGCGTTCGTCTTCTTTGCCATTGTCCTTTTCACCTTCATCGCCACCGCCATCGGCAAGTACCAGTACAGTGAGCTGCGCACCAGCATGATGGAGCAGTTCACGCCTCCCAACAGCGAGTACTGGTTCGGCACCGACAACCTGGGGCGCGACTACTGGTGCCAGGTGTGGTACGCCACCCAGGTATCCATCCGGCTGGCGCTGATCGTTGCCGCCGGCGAGTGCGTGGTGGGCATTGTCATCGGGTGTGTGTGGGGCTATGTGCGGTGGCTGGACCGGCCGCTGACCGAGATCTACAACATCCTGGGCAACATCCCCACCGTCATTTACATGACGCTGATCGCGCTGATGGTGGGCCAGAGCTTCACCGTCATGGCCGTCTCGCTGATTGCCTTCGGCTGGCTCGGCATGGCGCGCAATGTGCGTAATCTGGTGATGATGTACCGTGACCGGGAGTACAATCTTGCGTCCCGGTGTCTGGGTACCCCGGTGAGCCGGGTGCTGGTCAAGAATATCTTTCCCTACCTTATCAGCGTGGTCATCCTGCGCATGGCGCTGTCCATCCCGTCCACCATCGCCACCGAGACAACGCTGTCCTATCTGGGCCTGGGCCTGGATGTCAACACGCCCTCTCTGGGCATCCTGCTCCGCAACGCCCGGAACTATTTTATCGGAAACCCCTACCTGCTGGTCTTCCCGGCAGTGATCGTGTCGCTGATCACGGTGACGTTCTATCTCGTTGGTAATGCGTTCTCCGATGCGGCCGATCCTCGGAACCATGTGTAAGGAGGCGGCGTATGGATAACAAGAAATTGCTTCTGTCCGCCAAGGACATTGAAATTGAATTCACCCTGCGGGGAAAAGTGCTCAAGGCGATCCGCAAGTGCTCCCTGGACATCTACGAGGGCGAGACTGTTGCCATCGTGGGCGAGTCCGGCTCCGGAAAGAGCGTGTTTACCAAGTCTTTTCTGGGCATGCTGGATGCCAACGGCTCCATCACCGGCGGCTCCATCATGTACGATGGGACCGACATCTCCAAGTACAAGACGGAAAAAGAGTGGATGACCATCCGCGGCAAAAAGATCGCCATGGTCATGCAGGACCCCATGACCAGTCTGAACCCTCTGAAAAAGATCGGGAAGCAGATCCAGGAGAGCATCGAGCTGAACCAGGGCGTCAAAGGGCCGGAGGCGAAGCGCCTGGCGATTGAAATGCTGGAAAAGGTGGGCATCCCTGATGCGGCGCGGCGGGCCAACCAGTATCCCCATGAGTTCTCCGGCGGGATGCGCCAGCGCGTGGTCATCGCCATAGCGGCGGCGTGCCGTCCGCAGATCCTCATCTGTGATGAGCCTACCACCGCGCTGGATGTGACCATTCAGGCGCAGATCCTGGATCTGATACGGGAGCTGCAAAAGGACCTCAATATGACCGTTGTCTACATCACCCACGACCTGGGGGTGGTGGCCAATGTTGCCGACCGCGTGGCCGTCATGTACGCCGGGCAGATCGTGGAGTTCGGGAATGTGAATGAGATCTTCTATGATGCATGGCATCCGTATACATGGGCGCTGCTGTCCTCCCTGCCGCAGCTGGGAGTCAAGGGCGAGGACCTGCCCACCATCGATGGGACTCCGCCGAACCTCTTCAACGAGGTCAAGGGCGATGCTTTCGCCCCGAGAAACCGGCAGGCGCTGGCTATCGACTTCGAGGAGGAGCCGCCCTACTTTGCCGTGTCGGAGACCCATATGGCAAAGACCTGGTATCTCGATCCCCGGGCGCCGAAAGTCGAGCAGCCAAAGTCCATCCGGATGCTGCGTGAAAAGATGAAACGATAAGGGAGGTAATGTGCTGTGCCGGATAAGGAAAAATTGATCGAAGTCAAGGACCTGCAAATTACCTTCGGGTCCGGGCGCAAGAAGTTTGTGGCCGTGGACCATGTGAACATCGACATCTACAAGGGCGAGACCTTCTCCCTGGTGGGAGAGTCGGGTTCCGGCAAGACCACCATCGGGCGCGCGATTACGCGCATCAACCCCGTGTCCGCCGGCGAGATCCTGTTCAAGGGCCAGCGGATCAGCGGGAAGATATCCAAGGAACTGGACCGGGAGGTCATCAAGAAATGCCAGATGATCTTTCAGGATCCCATGGCCTCGCTGAATGAGCGGGCAAAGGTGGATTATATCGTCTCCGAGGGGCTGTATAACTTCCATCTTTACAAGGATGAAGCCGACCGCAAGCGCAAGGTGGAGGACGCCCTGCGGGAGGTGGGCCTGCTGCCGGAATTTGCATCCCGGTTCCCCCACGAGTTCTCCGGCGGACAGAGACAGCGGATCGGCATTGCCCGGGCGCTTATTATGGAGCCGGAATTCGTGGTGGCCGATGAGCCGATCTCCGCGCTGGATGTGTCCATCCGCGCGCAGGTGCTGAACCTGCTCAACCGCCTGCGGAAGAGCCGGGGTCTGACGTATCTCTTCATCGCCCATGACCTGTCGGTGGTGCGGTTCATCTCTGACCGCATCGGCGTCATCCACAAGGGCCGGATCGTGGAGCTTGCGGAGGCGGAGGAGCTGTTTATCCACCCGCTGCATCCCTACACCCAGGCGCTGCTCTCGGCGGTGCCCATTCCGGACCCCGAGCTGGAGAAGAAGAAAAAGCTGATCGTTTACGATCCATCGATTCACGATTACAGCGTGGATAAACCCATCTGGAAAGAGATCCTGCCCGGCCATTACGTCTATGGCAACCAGCGGGAGCTGGACGGCTATCAGCGTGAGATCGAGGCCGCGGCGGTATGACAAAAAGCGGGCGGGGAGAAGGCCGGTCCGGCCCTCTCCCCGCATGAGGGATCAGAATGAAAAAGATCATTGCCATCTATAAGCCGTACATGATCCGGCCTGTTATATACCAGTGCGTGACAAAATGCGCCATAGCGCTGGCGGCGGTGCTGGTCTGGAGCAGGCTGGTGTCCGGCCCTCTGCAAGCCGCGCGGGACGGATGCCTGGCGGCGGGGATCATCCTGCTGATGATGGCGTGGTTTGCCTATTTGAAATTGGACGGCATGATGGTCCACCACTTGATGGAGGATCGGAAAAAAACCAAAAAGAAGCGTAAACGCCTCCTGCGCGGCGATATCGCCGACTATATGGACGAGCATATCATCGGTTTCGATGAGCTGGACAAGGGGGAGCAGTCCGCGTGCCGCCTGGCGGCGGATCTGGCCGGAGCGCTGGTGTTTCTGCTGGCATCGCTGATTGCCGGGGTCCTATGACTGGGTGTGGTCCCGGTTGGCGGCGGCGCGTTTGCAGGTGGTGGAGGGGACTTCGCCGATCTGGCGCTTGTAGACCACCGAGAAGTAAGAACTGCTGTTGAAGCCGCAGTGCTCGGCGGCCTCCTGCACATTGCATGCGCCGGTGGAGAGCAGATACTGCGCCTTTTCACAGCGCAGGAAGTTCAGATGGTCGATCACCGTTTTGCCGGTGATCATGCGGAAAACGCGGCAGAAGTGGAACTTGCTGGATCCCACCTCCCGGCAGATCTCATCAATGGTCAAAGGACGCTGGTATGACTGGTTGATAAATTGGATGGCGTTGCGCACCATGGACAGCTGGCCGCTTTGCAGGCTCACCGCGTTTTGCTGCGGCGTGCGGTCCGGATAGTTCCGGTACAGGCGGGTCAGCAGGAGCAGGCAGTTTGCCTGAACCGCCGCCTGATAGCAGGGGGCCTGGGTTTCCAGCTCGCGCACGAGCTGCTCATAGTATTCCCGCAGCGCGGCATCGTTGATCCGTGTCTGGAGCCGGACCTTGTTGACCGGGATGCCGCAGCGCAGGCAAAAGCTTTTGTCGATGATCAGGCAGTAATAGGAGATATCCTCCGCCGCGATGACCTGATGCAGGGAGCCGGAGTTGATGCAGATCATGTCGCCGGTCTCCACATCAATGGGGACGCCGTCCAGCACTGCCGTTCCGCGGCCCCGTGTGAAACAGAGCAGCTCCGGATTTTCGTGCCAGTGTGTCAGGATCCGGTATCCTGCCTTGAAGTGTTCCTCATGGTAAAACAGCGGGAGCGCGGAATCCCGCATGGTGTGATATTCGTATTCGTACGGAGCGGAAACTAACATTTGAATTCATCCCCCAAAAGCAAGACTTTTATAACACGAAAGGCTGAATCCGTTTATTTTGGCATCAGCGCGGTCAAGAGAGCAAGATACTTCATATGCAGGGCAAGATTCGCTCTTCCCACATCCATGCGGCTATTATATAATGCTTTCGGTGAAATTGCAACAGGAACCGTTTGCTGCGGACCGGATCCTGGGGCAGTATCGACAGATGGAGAAATGGGAATAGAGCGATGCGCGGCGCGGGGAGCCCCGCTTTCCCGGAGCCGCACAAGAAAGGACTGGTTATGTTTTCCTTTTCGATCGGCGTCCTGCTGGATTCCTTCCGCTTGAGCTGGCGGGAGGCGCTGCCCGCGGCGGCAAAGCTGGGTGTGAAAGGCATTCAGGTCTATGCGACCCAGGGCGAACTGGCGCCTGAAAACCTCTCCGTTTCCGGCCGGCATGAATTTGCACGGGCTGTGGCGGATCACGGGCTGGTTATTTCCGCGCTGTGCGGCGATTTGGGCCGTGGGTTCGGGAACGCGGAGCTGAATCCGGGGCTGGTGGAGCGATCCAAACGGATCCTGGATCTGGCTAAGGAGCTGGGGACGGATGTAGTGACCACCCATATCGGCGTTGTGCCCGAATCTGCGGAGCATCCCCGCTACAAGATCATGCAGGACGCCTGTTTCCAGCTCAGCCGCTGCGCGGATGAACTGGGAGCCCACTTCGCGGTGGAAACCGGACCGGAGCCCGCTGCGCGGCTCAAGGAATTTCTGGATTCTCTCGGCTCCAGAGGCGTGGCCGTCAACTTTGACCCTGCAAATCTGGTAATGGTGGCAGGCGATGATCCGGTGCGGGGGGTCTATACCCTTAGAGATTATATCGTCCACACCCATGCCAAGGACGGCCGGCGGCTGCTGAAGCGCGGCCCTGAGACTGCGGAAAGCGGTCCCGCTTTTGAGGAGCTGCCGCTGGGCGATGGCGATGTGGATTTCCCCGGATGGCTCAAGGCGTTGGATGAGATCGGGTATCATGGTTTCCTGACCATTGAGCGGGAAGTGGGAGACGACCCTGCGGAGGATATCCGGCGTGCGGTGAGTTTCCTGAACCGGCAAATGGGACGCTGAGGGATGGGGGAGCGCCATGGAAAAAGTGAAAGTGGCCGTTGTTGGAACGGGCGGCATTGCGCAGGAGCATATCGCCGCTTATTTGCATAACCCGCGTGTAGAGCTGTACGCGTTCTGCGATGTGTCGGAGAAAAATTTGAGGGCGGCGGGGGAGAAGTACGGCGTGGAGCGCCTGTACACCTCCGAGCCGGAGATGCTGGCGGCATTGCCGGAGCTGGACGCGGTAAGCGTCTGCACCTGGAACTGCGTCCATGCCGAATGCGCCATTACCGCGCTGAAGGCTGGATGCCATGTGCTGTGTGAAAAGCCTATGGCGGTCAACGCGGCCCAGGCAAAGCGTATGGCCGAAGCTGCCGGAAGCAGCGGCAGGCTGTTGATGATCGGCTTTGTGCGCCGGTTCGGCAATGACTGCGCTGTGTTGAAGGATTTTATTGATCAAGGATATTTCGGCGATATTTACTATGCGAAAGCATCCTATCTGCGCCGCTGCGGGAACCCCGGCGGATGGTTTGGCGACAAGGACCGCTCCGGCGGCGGTCCGCTGATCGATCTGGGCGTACATATCATCGATCTGGTGCGCTATGTGATGGGGAACCCGAAGCCGGTCTCCGTCTACGGCGCGGCCTTCCGGGAACTGGGCGGCCGCAGGAATCTCAAGGCCGGGACCGGCGGCTATGTCTCCGTTGGAAAGAGCGCGGAAGATGTCTCCGATGTGGAGGATATGGCGGCGGCCCTGATCCGCTTTGACAATGGCGCGGTGCTCTCGATTGAGACCAGCTTCGACCTTCATATGGAGCGGGATAAGAGCGGGATCGAGCTGTTTGGCACAAAGGCCGGAGCGAAGCTGGACCCTGAGCTGAAGATTTACACGGAGATCAACGATTATTTGACCAATGTACAGCTGGCGAGTCCGACCGCGCTGAGTTTTCAGGGGCTGTTCCAGAAGGAGATCGACCATTTTATATCCTGCATTCTGGACGGCGCCCCCTGCAGGGCTCCTGCGGAGGACGGCGTAGCGCTGATGGAGATTCTGGATGCGGTATACCGTTCCGCGGCATCAGGTCACGAGGTGGTCCTGGGGGCGGAGGCGGCGCGGTGAACTTTTTGGCCGGTATCCGCAGCTTCGCCTTGGCCGCGCCGGCCTGAGGCGGTATTGAAAGCGCGGACCCTGGACCAGGGGACAATGCGCAATAATAGAGTGATATCCCGGCAAAAATCCGCCGGATATCAATATAAAAAGAGGAGGACATACGATGAAAAAACAGAAGAGGCTGCTCGCGATGCTGCTGGCAGCGATGATGCTCCTGTCGCTGGTCGCATGCGGCGGGAACACTGACACCACCACCCCCGGCAACACTACGGCCCCCGGCGACACCAGCAATCCCGGCAATTCCGGCGATACCGGCAATTCCGCTGATCCCGCTGCTGCCAGCGGCGAGATCAAGAATCTCGTTCTTGCCGATACCGGCGAGCTGACGACTCTGTTCCGGCCCCATGCGGAAGGCGCGACCGAGGACCATATCATCCGCAACCTGGTCGTCAACCTGCTGGAGTTCGATAACCGCGGCAAACTGCAGCCCAGCGCTGCCGAGTCCTGGGGCACCGAGGACGGCGGCCAGACCTGGACCTTCCATCTGCGCGATGACGTGACCTGGGTCGATGTCAACGGCAATTACAAGGCGGACGTTGTGGCCGATGACTGGGCCACCACGCTGGAGTGGATCCTCAACTTCCACAAGAACGATGCCTACAACACCAGCATGTGCCTGCCCACCATCCAGGGCGCCCAGGACTACTATGATTACACCATGAGCCTGAGCAAGGAGGAAGCCCTTGCCCTGGACAAGACCAAGTTCTTTGAGATGGTCGGTATTGAGTGCCCCGATGAGCGTACGATCATCTATCACTGCAACGGCCATGTTACCTACTTCGATACCATGTGCATCAATCCCATCCTCTACCCCACCTCCCAGAAGCTGATTGATGAGCTGGGCGTGGAGAATGTGGTCGGTATGAGCAATGAGCAGATGTGGTACAGCGGCGCTTACACCCTGACCACCTACATCCCCAACAACGAGAAGGTCCTCACCCGCAACCCGGCCTACTTCGACAAGGACTGCAAGCTGTTTGATACTGTTACCATCCGCGTGGTGGAGAGCGCCCTGGTTGACGACCAGCTGTGGGAGACCGGCGAGGTCGATCACACCGATGTCAGCGAATCCACGCTGAACCAGATCCTGTCCGATCCCAACAGCAAGTGGGCCAACAACCTGATTGAGTCCCGTCTGGAGCCCTATGCCACCAACCTGCTCTTCAACTACAACAAGATGAACGAGGACGGCACTCCGGACACCAACTGGAATACCGCGGTTGCCAATGAGGCGTTCCGCAAGTCCATCTACTGGGGTCTGGATCTGACCAACATCTGGTATGCCACCAACCCCGTCAATCCCCTGAACCTGGAGAGCCTGGGCTTCACCTGCAAGGACTTCGTGTTCTTTGAGAACGGCGATGATTACTCCAGCCACGTCATCAGCCAGCTGAACATCCCCGAGAGCAACGGCAAGTCTCCCCGCCGCTATCAGCCCGAGCAGGCCGAGCAGTTCAAGCAGCAGGCCATGCAGGAGCTGAGCGCCCAGGGCGTGACCTTCCCCATCACCATTGACTACTACATCAAGGCCGGTGTGGAAACCGCCGTGGATACCGCCACCATCATGAAGGAGATCTTCGAGGCCCTGGGCACCGATTACATCACCTTCAATATCAAGACCTACGTCTCCAGCTACAGCCAGGAGGTCAGCACGCCCGCCCTGGACTGCTTCTCCACCTCCATGTGGGGCGCGGACTTCCTGGACGTCAGCAACTGGCTGGACCAGTGCCTGTATCAGAACGAGGCCGCCCTGTACTCCAAGAGCAATATGCACCTGGACGGCATTACCGATCCCACGCTGATCGAGCAGTTCACAACCTTCACTGATATGGTGTACGCTGCCGAGGCGATCTATGACGATATGGATGCCCGCAACCAGGCCTTTGCCGATGCCGAGGCGTACCTCATCAACCACGCCCTGGTCATTCCCTGGAGCTACCGCTGCTACTGGACCATGACCAAGATCAATGAGTACTCCAAGAGCTACTCCGGCTGCGGCATTGGCTGGCAGTTCAAGAACTGGGAGACTTCCACCGAGCCCTACACCAC
>CAMWTG010000082.1 GCA_947177115.1 uncultured Clostridia bacterium | reverse complement strand
TTCTATTCGATAGCCCGGGACCTGCGCGGCCCCGGACTCCGCGCCTACTTTTCGCCCACGCGAAAAGTAGGCAAAAGCGTGCTTAAACCTACGGTTTAAGAATCCCTAGACGGGCAGGCGCATGCGCGCCTTTGCCCTATACGGGGGATAAAGGGCAGTGCGGTGGTGGTTTGATAGGCGAAGCCACCGAATGGCAGGTCCTACGGGTATCTCATCTAGTGGCTTGGTACTTGAAGAACTCCGGCTGACGCCCTGTTAAAGAGAAACTGCCCTGCAAGGGGGACCGTTGAACGCAGATTGCCGGTTAACGGGCAGACGCACCCCGGCGCAGCAGCAGGGACTACTGATAGAATCCGTGGGTAGCCGCAGAAGTCCGGCGCATCTGGGTGCGCACCATCGTCAGAACAAACCGGCCAGGTCGTAGCGCAAGCAAAAAACACATGCCAGGGATTCTCAAGGGACTTTCAGTCCCTTGAGGGTGCTTTTGGTTCTTTTCCCACAAGGGAAAAGAACGCCCCCGCGCCGGCGAGGCGCGAATCTAAAAACAAGATTGGCAGCTGAGGCCGCCGCGCAGCGGCGGTAATAGATCACGAAAAGAGGTACTTATGACCAGTATCCGCACTTTTGCCAGCGGCTCGTCCGGCAACGCGGCGCTTCTCTCCTGCGGGGAGATCCATCTGCTTATCGATATGGGCATCTCCTGCCGGAGGATCTGCCAGTCCCTGACGGCGCTGGGACTGACGCCGGGGGACCTGGCAGGGGTCCTCATTACCCATGAGCACGGCGACCACATCGGCGGGCTGGCTACCTACATCAAGAAATATCCCACGCCTATTCACTGCACCCCCGCCGTGTCCCGGCAGCTGGCTTACCGGCTGGCAGGGGTGGAGCCGCTGCTGCGGCCCATGGAGCTGGGGGAAACCGCTGTTTTCGGCCCGGTGGAGGCGGAGATCCTGCCCACCAGCCACGACTGCCGGGAAAGCGCTGCGTGGCGCTTCACCACCCCCGAGGGCCGGGTGGGATATCTCACCGACACGGGATATATTGTGGAGGAAACGGGCAGGCGGCTGCTGGGGGCGGACATCCTGGTACTGGAGAGCAACCACGATGTGGAAATGCTGCGCGCCGGACCATATCCTTACCCGCTGAAAAGGCGGATATTGGGGGAGCAGGGACACCTCAGCAACGATGCCGCCGCGGCATATGCGGTGGAGACTGTCCGGGCGGGGACCGGGACCATCCTGTTGGCCCACCTCAGCGATGAGAACAACACGCCCCGGCAGGCGCTGGAGACGGTGGGGGGCGCGTTGGCAGAGGCAGGACTTGCGGCCTTTCTGACTGCAGCTCCCCGGGACGTTATGAGCGAGGCTTTTTGCCTGGAGGGCGTAAGGTGCAGCGGGTAATCGTGGTCTGTGTGGGTAAAATGAAGGAGCGGTTCTATATCGATGCGGCGGCGGAGTACGTCAAGCGGCTGGGACGTTACTGCAAGCTGGAGATCGTGGAGCTGCCGGAGCAGCGCCTGCCGGAAAATCCCGCTCCCGCCGGGATCCGGCGGGCCCTGGCGAAAGAGGCGGAGGCCATCCGGGCCAAGCTGCCCCCCGCCTCCGCCGTGGTGGCTATGTGCATCGAGGGGAAACTGCGGTCCAGCGAGGAAATGGCCCGGCTGCTGGAGGACGCCGCCGGCGGCGGGGAGAAATGTCTGGCGTTTGTGATCGGCGGGTCCTTCGGATTGGACGAGGGGCTGAAGCGGGACGCCTGGGTGCGGCTGAGCATGTCGCCCATGACCTTCCCCCATCATCTGGCCCGGGTGATGCTGCTGGAGCAGATCTACCGGGGGTATCAGATCAGCGAGGGCGGGAAGTACCATAAATAGCACGCCGGGAACGGCGTGCTCCGGCGGCTCGTTTATCTATATGACAACTAAGATCAAAGTTCGGGTGAATCTATGAATGATTATTTTGATATCCGCCTGGCTGATGACCAGATCCGGGCCATCAGCAGCATCGGCCTGGCCCACCTGGGGGACGCGGTGTACGAGCTGCTGGTCCGCTCCTGGCTCTGCGCCCATGGACGGGCTACCGGAAAGGGGCTCCACCGCGCGGCGGTGGAGCTGGTCAAGGCGCCTGCCCAGGCCCGGCGGGCAGAGAAGATCCTGCCGTTGCTGACAGAGGAAGAGCTGGCGGTATACAAGCGCGGGCGCAACGCCCATGTCCACACGATCCCCCACAACGCCAGCCGCTCGGACTACCTGAAGGCCACCGCCCTGGAGTGCCTGCTGGGGTGGCTGTACCTGCGGGGGGAAAGGGAACGGATCAACCGGCTGTTTACTGTGATGATGGAGGAGGATGGAGATGCCGCTTGACGCTGTTTGCTTATCGGGTGTAGTGCGGGAACTGCGGGAGAGCCTTCTGGGCCTGCGGGTGGAGAAGGTTCAGCAGCCTGCCCGGGACCAGGTGGTCCTGACGCTGCGGGGCGGCAGAAAACTGCTGCTCTGTGCCGGGGCCAGCCAGGCACGGATCCATCTCACCGCCGCGTCCCGGGAAAACCCGGCCTCGCCGCCCATGTTCTGCATGCTGCTGCGCAAGCACTTGACCGGCGGCCGTCTGACCGCTATCGACCAGCCTGCCCTGGAACGGGTGGTGATCCTTACTCTGGACATCGTGGACGAGCTGGGGGAGCCGGGATGCCGGAAATTAGTGGCGGAGTGCATGGGCCGGTACTCCAACCTGATCCTTCTGGACGGCCAGGACCGGATCATTGACTGCCTGCGGCGGGTAGACATGGAGATGAGCGAGCGGCGGCAGGTGCTGCCGGGGCTCTTCTACCACCTGCCCCCCGCCCAGGAGAAGGCGGATCCGCTGGCCGCAGGGCCGGAGGACTTCAGCCGTCTGCTGGAGGAGGCCAACCCGGACCGGGAGGCCAGCCAGTTCCTGCTGGACAGCTTTTTCGGGCTGTCGCCCCTGGTCTGCCGGGAGTTGGCGGACCGCGCCGGAGGGGGCGGGACCGTGGGAAACTGCGCCGCTGCGCTCCAGGAGGCTTTTTTCGCCTGGCAGGAGCAGGTCAGGGCCGGGGACTTCCGGCCATGCATGCTCTTGAAGGAGGGCAAGCCATCGGATTACTCCTACTTTTCCATCCGCCAGTATGGCGGCAGCATGGCGTGTCAGGAATGGGGGGCTTTTTCCCCCATGCTGGACGCCTTCTATGAGACCCGGGAGCAGTTGGAACGGGTCCGCCAGCGGGGGCAGGATCTCCACCGGGCCGCCTCCAATGCCCGGGACCGGGCCAAGCGGAAACTGGCCCTCCAGGAAAAGGAGTACGCCCAGACCCAGGACCGGGACCGCCTGCGGATCTGCGGCGAATTGATCACCGCCAACCTCTACCGCATGGAGCGGGGGCAGCTCCGCCTCCGGGCCCAGAATTATTATGACCCGGAAGGCGGGGAGCTGGACATCCCTCTGGATCCCCTGCTGACGCCCCAGCAGAACGCAGCGAAATATTTCAAGCAGTACGGCAAGGCGAAAACGGCGGAGAGCTATCTGAAAGAGCAGATGGCCATTGCCCGCCGGGAGCGGGACTGGCTGGAGAGCGTTCTGGACGAGCTGACCAGGGCGGAAACGGAGCAGGATTTTCTGGATATCCGCCGGGAACTCCAGGAGGCCGGATACCTGAAGGGCGCCGCGCCGGGAAAAAAGGCCCCCCGCCGGGGGCCCAGCCGGCCCAGGACCTTCCGCTCCAGCGGCGGATTCCGGATCCTGGTGGGACGAAGCAACACCCAGAACGATCAGCTGGTCCGGGAGGCGTTCAGGTCGGACTACTGGTTCCATACCCAGCGGATCCACGGATCCCATGTGATCCTCTGCGCCGGGGGACAGGAGCCGGACCGGCAGTCCATGACCGAGGCGGCCATGCTGGCGGCCTATTTCTCCCAGGGACGGGAGGGCGGCCAGGTGGCGGTGGACTACACCCAGGTCCGGAACGTGAAGAAGCCCAACGGGGCGAGGCCGGGGATGGTGGTATACGATCCCTATCAGACGGCGTATGTAACGCCGGAGGAGGCGCTTGTCAAGGCGTTGGAGGAGAAATAGAACGGACCGTCCGGGACGGGACCCCGTCCCGATGCAGAAATCTCCCGCCCTTGTTGGGGCGGGAGATTTCTGAGCGGATTCTCATGCGGGCAGCGGCGCACCGGCTATATAGTCAACACACTCGAAAATCGGTAAAGTTCGGCGGTAAAAATGTAGCGTGGACTGCGTTGTCGTCCTTGACGGGCGTCAGCCCGCCCGCGTCCTCCGCCTTGCCACACCGCATTTTTCCCCGCCTCCTTTTTACCGATTCTCAAGTGTGCCGACTATACCAGCCGGCTTTTCTCCGCCATAGCCAGCAGGGCGCACCTGGTGTCCGCATCCTCCAACTCCTGGGCGGGAGCCTCAAAAAGCAGCAGGTCCTCCTCGTGGCGGCGGATGACGCTGCTGCCGCCGTGATCCTCGGTAAGAGCCAGCAGCTCGGGGAAGTAGGCGGCGGGGAAGATGCAGGGATTGCCCCGGACGCCGCCGTGGCTCAGGCCCACCAGCTTGTCCGGATGCTCCAGAAAGAAATCCACCTCCGCCGCCACCGTTTCCCGCCGCAGCAGGGGCTGGTCGGAGACCTGGAACAAAGCGGCGCCGCAGTCCCCGACCTTCTCCAGTCCCAGGCGGATGGTGTGGCTGATGCCCCAGTCGGGGTGGGGATTATGAACAGGGAGGAACCCGAACTCCCGCGCCAGCTCTTCCACTTCCGAGTACTGGGTCACCACCGCCACAGCGGCGAACCGTTCCGCCGGGACAGCCTCCAGCGCCCAAAGGATCAGCGGTTTGCCGCCAAAGTCCACCGCCAGCTTGTTTTCTCCGAACCGCCGGGCATCCCCCGCGGCCATGACTATGCAGCCAATTCGCATACCGTCCGTTCCCCCTTCGCGTTTCTAAATGGTAGTATACCCCGGCGGGGCGGGCTTAGTCAACGGCCAACGTTATCCTGCAAATAGAATAGCGGAAATGGATCATAATCCTGTACACAGCGGCGGCCTTGTGCTATAATGATAAAAATACACATATGCGCTTAGAGAATTTCTCTCTTATATCCAATAAAAGGAGGCCGATGCCCATGAGCAGCGTAGGACAAAGCAAACTCCGCGTGGACGCCTTTGACAAGGCGGCCGGACGCGCCAAATACACTGATGACCTATGCGATCGCTCCGCCCTGGTCACCCGTATCGTCCACTCCTCCATTGCGCACGGCATGGTGCAAAAAGTGGATACCGCCCGGGCGGAACAGATCCCCGGCGTGGTGAAGATATTCACCTGCTTCGATGTACCGGACATTCCCTTTCCCACCGCCGGGCACCCCTGGTCCACCGACCCCCACCATCAGGACGTGGCCGACCGGCTGCTGCTCAACCGCCATGTGCGTTACTACGGCGATGAGGTGGCCGTGGTAGTGGCGGAAAATGAGGTAGCCGCCGCCCAGGCGGCACGGCTGGTGGAGGTGGAGTACGAGGAGTACCCTTTTGTGCTGGACGTGCAGAAGGCCATGGAACCGGGTGCGCCCCAAATCCATGAGAAATACCCGAACAACATTCTGGCCCATACCCAGATCCGGAACGGCGACTATGAGGCCGCCAGCAAGGAGCCGGGACTTATCAGGGTGGAGGGCTGGTACGACACGCCCACCGTCCAGCACTGCCACATTGAAAACCATATCTGCACCGCCCAAATGGAGGGCGGGCGCATCACAGTCACCTCTTCCACCCAGATCCCCCATATTGTCCGCCGGGTGTGCGGACAGGCCCTGGGCATCCCCTGGGGAAAGGTGCGGATCGTCAAGCCCTACATCGGCGGAGGCTTCGGCAACAAGCAGGACGCGCTGTATGAGCCTCTGTGCGCCTGGCTGACCACCCAGCTGGGGGGACGGCTGGTGAAGATCGATTGTACGCGGGAGGAGACCTTCGTCTCCAACCGGGTCCGCCACGCCATCCGGACCCACATCATTTCCTGGGTGCGGCCTGACGGGACCTTTGCCGCCCGGAAGATCGAGTGCTTCTCCAACCAGGGCGGCTACGCCTCCCACGGTCACGGCATTGTGGCCAAGGGCATGGGGGCCTTTCCTCAGATCTACCCCTGCCCCAATGTGGAGGGCGATGCCTACACCGTATTTACCAACCGCCCCTCCGCCGGAGCCATGCGGGGCTACGGCATCCCCCAGGCCATGTGGGCCGGTGAGAGCCACATTGACGATGTGGCCCGGGCTCTGGGCCGGGAGCCCATGGAGTACCGCTATCAGATCGTTATGCCCAAGGGCTACGTGGATGGCTTCAGCAAGAACGAAAATTACTACGACACCTTCCGCCAGGTCATGGACAAGGGCAAGACGGCCATTGACTATGAGCGAAAACGGGCGGAGTACGCCAACCAGACCGGCCCCGTGCGGCGGGGCATCGGCATGGCGCTGTTCTGGTACAACACCGCCGTGTGGCCTATCTCCCTGGAGTCCTCCTCCTGTCGTATGGTCCTCAATCAGGACGGGTCCGTCCAGGTCCAGACCGGCGAGACGGAGATCGGCCAGGGCTGCGACACCGCATTCGCCCAGATGGCGGCGGACGCCATCGGCATCCCCTTCGAGGACGTCCACATGGTCTCCACCCAGGACACCGATGTCACGCCCTTTGGCACCGGCGCTTACGCTTCCCGGCAGACCTATACCGGCGGCTTCGCCCTGCGGCAGACGGGTCAGATCCTCAAGGACCGCATTCTCACCTACGCCGTGGAGCTGACGAGGCAGATGAAGGAAAACCTGGACCTGGTGGATGGGAAGGTCATCCGCGTCACCGATGGCCGGGAGCTGATGACCCTGGGCGAGCTGGCCACCGAGGCCCTCTACAGCCTGACCCACTCCCAGCACATCACCGCCGAGAGTACATACCAGATCAAGAACAACGCCTACTCCTTCGGCTGCACCTTTGCCGAGGTGGAGGTGGACATCCCCATGTGCAAGGTGAAGCTGCTGGACATCGTCAACGTCCACGACTGCGGCAAGCTCATCAACCCCGCCCTGGCGGAGGCCCAGGTCCACGGCGGCATGTCCATGGGCATCGGTTACGGCATGAGCGAGCAGCTGCTCTTTGACGAAAAGACCGGCCGGCCCCTGAACAATAACCTGCTGGACTACAAGCTCTCCACCTTTATGGACCATCCCACGCTCCAGGCGGAGTTTGTGGAGAACGCTGAGCCCACCAGCCCCTACGGCACCAAGGCCCTGGGCGAGCCCCCGGCCTGCTCCCCGGCCCCGGCCATCCGTAACGCGGTCCTGCAGGCCACCGGCGTGTCTATCAATCAGGCGCCTATGACGCCCCATGTCCTCTTTGCCCGGTTCAAAGAGGAAGGGCTGCTGTAGATGGAACGCGCGAAGAAAACGGGGCTCAGACGCTGGGCGGTGGGGATCATCCTGGCCGGCCTGGTCCTGTTCGCGATCTGGTACCATATCCCGCTCCACCGTGCGCTGGATGTAACGGTATATGACGGCACGGGAGGGTCCGATATTCTCCAGATGGATATCACGCTCCACCGCTCCTTTTTCCGGGGAACAATGGCGCGGGGGACGATAGAGCTGGACGGCACATCGTATGTGTCCGCACCCAGGATGGAGCCCACGCAGAGCTCTTTCTTGGCGGGGCTGCGGGACAAATGGTCCGGCATAATCTACTCCGGCTATTTTGTAGAAGCCGAACGGCTGGCCGGACGCGGGGACTTCATCTACATGAAGGAGGATTCCCTTTGGATCGCTAATGTATCCTTTCGCGGTTTTTATGATTCCATTGAGGGATTGATCCTGGTCCGGAGTAGTCCGGACGCGCCCAATGTCGTGTATACGGTCGATCCACTCACTCGCTCACTTAACTAGGAGGAATTGTTCCATGTATGATTTGAAAGCGCTCTATGAGGCCACCAGTGTCCAGGACGCGGTGCGCCTGCGGCTGGAGCACCCGGAGGCCCAGATCCTCGCCGGGGGCACTGATGTGCTGGTCCAGATGCGGGAGGGCAAACGGGCCGGGAAGGAGCTTATCTCCATCTACGGCATCAACGAAATGCGGGGCGTGACCATTGATGAAGACGAAAACATCCGCATCGGCTCCCTGACCAGTTTCAGCCACATCACCCGTGATCCCATTATCCAGAAGTATATCAATGTACTGGGCGAAGCGGTGGACATGGTGGGGGGCCCCCAGATCCGCAACGCGGGGACGATCGGCGGCAATACCTGCAACGGCGTGACCTCCGCTGATTCCGCATCTACACTGTTCGCCTGGGATGCCGTTGTTGAGCTGACCGGCGCGGAGGGCGTGCGGCGGATCCCCATCCAGGAGTTCTATCTCTCCGCCGGAAAGGTGGACATCCGCCCGGATGAGATCCAGACCGCCATTTTGATCCCCAAGACCAGCTACGCGGGCTGCTTTGGCCATTACATCAAGTATGCCATGCGCAACGCTATGGACATTGCCACCACCGGATGCTCTGTGAACGTGGTGCTCAGTGAGGATAAAAAGACCATTGTCCGCGCCCGGATCGCCTACGGCGTGGCGGGCCCCATTCCCATGCGGGCGCCCTCCGCCGAGGCAGCGGCGAATGGAAAACCTGTGAACGCGGAGACGGTGGATGCTTTCGGCGCGGCTGTGCTGGCGGACATCCACCCCCGGGACAGCTGGCGGGCCAGCAAGGCGTTCCGGGAACATATTGCCGTGGAACTGGCCAAGCGGGGATTGATGGAATCCATCAAACTGGCGGGAGGTGAACTGGCATGAGTACACAGTATAAGCTGATCCGCTGCACCATCAACGGCAGGGAAGTGGAGCAGATGGTGGATGTGCGGGCGTCTCTGACGGATATGCTGCGCAATGATTTCCGGCTGACCAGCGTGAAGAAGGGCTGCGAGGTGGGCGAGTGCGGGGCCTGCAATGTGATCATTGACGGCGAGTGCTTCAACTCCTGCCTGTATCTGGCCGCATGGGCGGATGGAAAGAACATCCGGACCCTGGAGGGACTGCTGGGACCCAATGGCGAGCTGGCGGATATCCAGCAGGCGTTTATTGACGAGGCGGCGATTCAGTGCGGGTTCTGTACGCCCGGATTTATCATGACTTCTATTGAAATCCTGGAGAGCGGGAAGGAGTACACCGATGACGAACTGAGAAAACTCCTTTCCGGCCACCTGTGCCGCTGTACCGGGTATGAGAATATCCTCCGGGCGGTGAAAAAGACCATGCTGAAAAGGCTGGGGAAGGCATAAGGGGACTGGCGGAAGAGTTTTGTTTCCCCGTATGGATCCCGCGATCCCGGCATTATGGCTTAAGAAGAAAAAGCAGCAGGCGCACCGGTTCAGGGGCGCCTGCCGCTTTTTCCATGGCCTTGCCGTTATGGAGGATGCGCAATCGGAACGTTTGCGTCCCTTCTGCTACAGAATCAGCAGCAGTCCCAGGGCGATCAGCAGCTCCTCGTCCTCACCCTCCCGAAACAGCAGAAAGATTAGGATCAGCAGGAGCAGGTCCCCGGTATCCACATCCTTCAGGTTCAGTTTTTCCAGGATGCCGGACAAAAGGCCCTTTTTTCCGCTGTGAGGCGGCGGGGGATTACCGCCGCCCCCCCGCTGCCCGAAGCCTGGCGGCGGAAAACCGCCTCCTCCAGGTCCAGGATCGTACTCCGGCTCCGGAGGAGGCGGAGCGCCGTACTGCGGTCCGTGGTCTTCGTGCTGCTGGGGCGGCGGATCGTCCTGAACGGGGACGCGCTCATATCGTCCGGCATCGTTGCGTACATACCGGTTATACATCGTTCTCCCCCATGGACTGCAGCAGCTTTTTCCCAACATGGATCAGCCTTGCCGTCTTGGCGGCCCGTTCCACCTTGTCCCGCCGCTCCTCTTTCAGAAAAGGGCGCAGGGCATAGAGCAGCTGCATCCGTTCATCGCTGCCGCCGCCGGTCAGCTCCCCCACCA
>CAMWTG010000081.1 GCA_947177115.1 uncultured Clostridia bacterium | reverse complement strand
CCACCATCAACGAGGTAGGCGAGCAGAGCGCCAGCATCGGGGATGCTCTGGCAAATATCGCCTATTTCGGGGCCATGATCGCCGTGAATCTGGCGGTGATGAACCTGCTGCCCATCCCCGCCCTGGACGGGGGACATATCATGTTTCTGATAGTCTCCACCATAGCGGAAAAGCTGTTCAGGAAAAAGATCCCCATGAAGTACGAAGCCGCCATCAATATGGTGTTTTTGGCTCTGCTGATGGGCCTGATGCTGTTTGTGACCTTCAACGATGTCATGAAACTGATACGGTAGGGAGGCGGACGTATGACGAAGCAGATCATGGTAGGCGGCGTCCCCGTAGGGGGCGGCGCGCCGGTCTCCATCCAGTCCATGTGCAATACCAAAACGGACAACGTACCCGCCACTGTGGAGCAGATCCTCCGCCTGGAAGAGGCGGGGTGCGAGATCATCCGGGTAGCGGTGCCGGACATGGCCGCGGCCAAGGCCATCGGAGATATCAAGAGCAAAATCCATATCCCGCTGGTGGCGGACATCCACTTCGATCATAAGCTTGCCCTGGAGTGCGCGGAGCAGGGCGTTGATAAGATCCGCATCAATCCCGGCAATATTGGGAGCGAAGACCGGGTGAAGGCTGTGGCGGACGCCTGCCGGGAGAGGAATATCCCCATCCGAATCGGCGTCAACGGCGGCTCCCTGGAAAAGGAGCTGCTGAAAAAGCACGGCGGGGCCACAGCGGAGGCCCTGGCAGCGAGCGCCCTGGGACATGCGGCGCTGCTGGAAAAATTTGATTTCACCGATATCTGCATCTCCGTAAAATGCTCCTCCGTGCCGGTGACCATGGGGGCCTACCGGCTGCTGCGTGAAAAATGCCCCTACCCGCTCCACCTGGGGGTCACCGAGGCCGGTACGCCCTCCATGGGGATGATCAAATCCGCCATGGGCATCGGCGGACTGCTGTGCCTAGGCATCGGGGACACCCTGCGGGTGACCCTGACGGCAGACCCGGTGGAGGAGATCTACGCGGCGAAGAAGATCCTTCTTGCCGCCGGGCTGCGGCAGGAGGGGCCCAATATCATCGCCTGTCCCACCTGCGGACGGACCAATATCGATCTAATCCCCATGGCGGAGGAGGTGGAGCGCCGCCTGGCGGGCTGTACAAAACCGATCACCGTGGCAGTCATGGGCTGCGCGGTAAACGGCCCCGGCGAAGCCGCCGCCGCCGATGTGGGCATTGCCGGCGGAAAGGGAGAGGGGCTCCTCTTCCGCAAGGGGGAGATCCTCCGGAAGGTCCCCCAGGACAGGCTGGTGGATGAACTGATGGCGGAGATCGCAAAACTCTGAGAAAGTTTTTCTGATTCCGGGGAACAATTTCACATAGTACCCGTCTAATGGACACGTCTGGATACCGGACAGAATACCATACTTCTTGGAGGTAACCCAAATGAAAAAGCTGACAAGCATCTTTTTGAGCGCACTGCTTCTGCTGGCCCTGACCGCCTGCGGCGGCAGGAACGGCGGACAAAACAAGGAAGCCCCGGACCTGAACAAATACTATGAGGATTTCATGGCCTCCCTTGGGGAGGACAACCAGCCCGCCATGATGGACGTGGAGGCGGAGCAGATCGCCCAGATCTACCCTGGTCTGGAAACCTATGGTACCAAGCAGGCCGTACTGAAAATGGCGATGATCTCCGCCGTGGCCTATGAGTTTGCCCTGGTGGAGCTGGAAGACGCATCGCACGTTCAGGAGGTTGTGGATATCTTCCAGGCCCGGATCGACTATCAGGTCGAGGCCGGAGCGTTCTATCCCATGACGCAGGAGGGCTGGGAGCAGGCTGAGATCGTCACACATGGGAATGTGGTCGCCCTTATCGTTGCCCAGGGGGACCAGGCCCGGGCGGTGGAAGCGTTCAACAACCTGTTTGCGTAACTATGCCGGGGCATACATGTGTAACCGCATGTATGCCCCTTTTTACGGGAGAGAAAAGTTATGATTTTTTCCAGCCTGCCCTTTTTGTTCTTTTACCTTATGGCCGTTCTGGCCATCTACAAGCTGTCCCCGCTGAAGCTGCGGAACCTGATCCTCCTGCTGGCGAGCCTGTTCTTCTACGGCTGGGGAGAGCCGGTCTACATCCTTATCATGCTGCTGTCCATCGTGGTGGACTACGTCCATGGGATGCTGGTGGAGCGGTGGCGGGAGGACGATCAAAAAGCCCGCCGTGCGGTGGCGTCCTCCGTGATCTTCAATCTGGCGATCCTGGTATTTTTCAAATACTGGGATTTCCTGGCGGGAAATTTCAATGCCCTGACGGGGCTCTCCCTCCCTGTTCTGGGCCTGCCCCTGCCCATCGGCATCAGTTTTTATACCTTCCAGACCATGAGCTACACCATCGATGTCTACCGCCGGGACGCGCCGGTACAGAAAAACCCTGTCACCTTCGGCGCGTATGTGACGCTCTTTCCCCAGCTGATCGCCGGCCCGATCGTCCGCTACAGATCCGTTGCGGACCAGCTGGAGAGCAGGCGGGAGGATCTGGAGAAATTCGTCTCCGGCATCCAGCGGTTCACCGTAGGCGCGGCGAAAAAGGTACTGCTTGCCAACGCTGTCGGCCAGCTGTGGGACCAGTCCCTGGCGGCGCAGGAGCTGACGTTTGCCGGAGCATGGCTGGGGCTGATCGCCTATGCTTTCCAGATCTATTTTGATTTCTCCGGCTACAGCGACATGGCCATCGGCCTGGGGCGGATGTTCGGTTTTGATTTCCTGGAGAATTTCAGCTACCCCTATATCTCCAAGTCCGTGGTGGAATTCTGGAAGCGGTGGCACATCTCCCTGACCACCTGGTTCCGGGAATACGTCTATTTCCCCCTGGGCGGCAACCGGGTCTCCAAAGGGAAATGGATCCGCAACATCCTCATTGTCTGGCTCCTCACCGGCATCTGGCACGGGGCGGGATGGAATTTCCTGCTGTGGGGGCTGTATTATGGCGTGTGGATGCTGGCGGAGCGGCTGTTTCTGGGGAAACAGCTGGAAAAACTGCCCGGCGCGGTCCGGCATATCTATACCATGGTGATCGTCCTCATCGGCTGGGCGCTGTTTGCTGTGGAGGACATGGGGCGGCTGAGCGCGTATTTCGTCTCCCTCTCCGGCGGCGAAGGCTGGTTCAGCCCTGTGGACGGCTACCGCCTGCGGACCTATCTGCCCACGCTGGCGATCCTGACCATCGGCTCCACGCCGCTGGCAAAGAAGCTGTGGGACAGACTGGGAGACCGGGCCAGGTCGGTGCTGGCTCCGGTGCTGGTGCTGGCGGCGCTGATCCTGTGTACCGCCTCTCTGGTGGACGCGGGATACAACCCGTTTCTGTATTTCCGATTCTGAGAAAGGGGGAAGGAAACTATGAGCAAACTGTCACAGCGCATTACGGCGGCTGTCTTCTGCATATTCCTGGCGGTCTTCGGCCTGCTGCATATCATCCTGCCGGACAGGACCTTCTCCCCGGTGGAGAACCGGACTTTGGCCCAGCCGCCCGCGTTTTCCTGGTCCGCTCTGGTGGAGGGCAGCTATACCGCCAGCCTCGAGAAATATCTGGAGGATCAGTTCCCCTTCCGGGACGGCTGGATGGGGCTGAAAAACCGGTATGAGTACCTGCTGGGCAAGCGGGAATTTCACGGCGTATATCTCTGCGGGGACTCGCTGATCCACAAGATCGAAGATACCAGCCGGGCGGAGCAGAACATCTCCTATCTGCAAAAGCTGACAGAGAAAACGGACATCCCCGTATACCTGGGCCTGATCCCCACGGCGGCGGAGATATATCGGGACGCCCTGCCCTCCGGGAGCGAAAACTTTGACCAGGCGGCCTATCTGGCGCAGGTCCGGGAGAGCGTCCCGGGCGCCGTCTGGGTAGATATCGCCGGAGCGCTGGCAGACCATGCCGGTGAGCCAATATTCTACCGCACGGACCACCACTGGACCAGTCTGGGGGCCTATTACGGCTGCGCCGCGCTCATGTCCGCCATGGGTGAGGCCCCTGCCCCCCTGAACGCGCCGGAAACCGTGTCGGAGGATTTCTACGGCACCCTCTATTCCACCTCCGGCGTCCACTGGCTGAAACCGGATACCATTGAGCGGTACATTTCCGGAGAGGGCGTCACCGTAGAGGATTTTGAAAAAGGCGAGACCCACGGCCTTTACGTAGACAGCTTTCTGAACGAGAAGGACAAGTACGCCTCCTTCCTGGGCGGCAACACACCGCTGTATATCGTCCGCAACCCGGAGGCGGCTTCCGACCGAAAGCTGCTGATCGTCCGAGACAGCTACAGCGACAGTTTAGCGCCGTTCCTGAGCCAGGAGTTTGCGGAGATCCATCTGCTGGACTTGCGCTATTACCGCACCTCCGTGGCCCAGTACGCTGCGGATAACGCAATTGACCAGATCTTCGTCTGCTACAGTGTGGAGAACTTCGTAAAGGACGTGGACGCGATATTCCTGGGACAATGAAGCAGAGCGGGTGCTGCCCGTCCAGGCGCAGGCCACCCGGAGCAGCAAGCCGGCAAAAATTTCCCCCTTCCAGGCGGAGAATAGAAAGGCAGCTGCAATATAAAACTGAAACTCATGGCCGCAGGGCCCAATGTTAAACAAATCTTAAATCTCTTTACTAAATCTTATCCATTTCCTTAACCGTTTTCTTAACCGGTAAGGATTAAAATATCCCCATTCCAACCAAGGAGGCAAAGGAAATGGAATACATTCTGGAAACCAACAACCTTATCAAGCACTACAAAAACGGCAGGGCCCTCAACGGCCTGACTATGCACGTGGAAAAAGGGGCCATCTACGGCTTCGTGGGCCGCAACGGCGCGGGCAAAACCACACTCATCCGCCTGGTCTGCGGCCTCCAGGAGCCTACGGAGGGAACGTTCACCCTCTATGGCTGCCCCAACCAGAGCAAGGAGATTACCCGCGCCCGCCGCCGAATGGGCGCGGTGGTGGAGACGCCCTCCATCTATCTCTCCATGACGGCGGAGGAAAACCTGAAACAGCAGTATCAAATTTTGGGCCTGCCGTCCTATGACGGCTTAAAAGACCTGCTGGAGCTGGTCCGCCTGGGGAACACCGGGAAGAAAAAGGCAAGGGACTTCTCCCTGGGCATGCGCCAGCGGCTGGGCATCGCCGTGGCTCTGGCGGGGGACCCGGACTTCCTCATCCTGGACGAGCCCGCCAATGGCCTGGACCCCCAGGGCATCGTGGAGATCCGGGAGCTGATCCTCCGCCTGAACCGGGAGAGGCAGATCACCGTCCTGATCTCCAGCCACATTCTGGATGAGCTGAGCCGCCTCGCCACCCACTACGGCTTTGTCGACAACGGCCGCATGGTCAAGGAGATCAGCGCCCCCGAGCTGGAGGCCAGCTGCCGGAAATGCCTGCGCCTGACGGTCAGCGATGCCCGGCCTCTCACCACCGCGCTGGACAAAATGGGTCTGGAATACTCCGTCCGCAGCGATACCGAGGTGGACGTCTACGATGCCCCCTCCGTCACCGAGCTGACCCTGGCCCTCCACAACGCGGGGTGCGAGGTAAAGAACATCCATGAGCACGATGAGAGCCTGGAGAGCTACTACATGAACCTGGTGGGAGGTGGCAGTGATGACTAACCTCCTGCGGGCGAATTTCTTCCGGATGCGCCGGGACCATATGTTCTGGACGTGCTTCGGCACGGTACTGGCTTGTTCTACCGGCTTTATGATCTTCTGGTGCCGGGATGATATCCAGCACGGCCTTCAGACAAAGCTGGAGCAGTACTACTTCAACATGGCACTGCCGCTGGGGCTGTTTACCGCCATGTCTGCCGCCATGTTTCTGAACGCGGAGTACAGCGAGGGCACGATCCGCAACAAACTGGCTGTAGGCCACACCCGCCGGGAGGTCTATCTGGCCCACTTCCTTACGGTCCTGACCGCATCCCTGTTCTTTGTTGCCGCGTGGCTCATTGGCGGGTGTGCCGGTATCCCGATGGTGGGAGTCTGGGAATGCGGCTTTCAGGTCGTGGCGTTTTATGCCCTTATCGCCGTGTGCTTTACTGCGGCCTTTGCCGCGATCTTTACCTTTCTGGGGCTGCTCCTCAGCGGACGATCCGCCACCGTTACTGTGGTACTGGCCTGGTTCGCCCTGCTGCTGGGAGCCAGCGTGATAGAAAACATCCTCTCCGAGCCGGAGTTTGCCAGCGGCATCATTATAACGGCGGAGGGGATGCAGACGACGGACCTGGGGCTCAATCCTCACTATGTCTCCGGAGCGCTGCGGACGTTTTATGAGTTTCTCCGGGATGTTATCCCCGCGGGACAGGCGATACAGGTGCAGAGCATGGCGGTACTTGATCCCCTGCGGGCGCTGCTGTGCGATCTGGGCGTGACGGCGATCTTCACCCTGGGAGGGTTGGCGTTTTTTGAGCGCAAGGACCTGAAATAGGGGAGGGGGCGTATGAGAAATCTGCTGCACGCCAATTTCTCCCGTCTGTTTCACAGCGGAGCGTTCCGCGCCGCTTTAGCGGCGGAGTTTGCCTATGCGCTTTTTATCATAGGCGTGACGTTCTACTCGATTTATATTAAAGAGGGCGGACGGTTCGGTCTGGAGGAGCCGTTGTTGTTCGCCTTCGGTATAGCGGGGATGATACCGGTCCCCATGCTCATCCAGGCCCCGTTTTTGAGCGTCTATCTGGGCACGGAGTTCAGCGAGGGGACCATCCGCAACAAGCTGGTGACGGGCCGGAGCAAGGCGGCGGTTTATCTGTCGAACCTGCTCGCCTGTATGACGGCCTCCGTTCTGCTGGCGGTCCTCTATCTTGCGCTGGTAGGCGCAGCGGCAGTGCCCACTGGTCTGCCACTGAAAATGCCCGCCGGACAGCTCCTGCCGCTGGCGTGTTACGGCTTGCTGGCCCTCGCGGCCAGCGCGGCGTTGGTGCCCATGGCGGCGATGCTGATCCGGAACGAAACGAAGACCGTTATCGTCACCCTGTCCGCTGCAATCTTCGCCATGTTTCTGATCAGCTTCCTCACCGCCCGCCTCGGGGAGCCGGAGTTTACGGCGGTCTATGACGAGTGGGGCAGGGATGCCATCGAAATGCTCCCC
This sequence comes from uncultured Clostridia bacterium, assembly GCA_947177115.1. Classification (GTDB taxonomy): domain Bacteria; phylum Bacillota; class Clostridia; order Oscillospirales; family Oscillospiraceae; genus Pelethomonas. Next base: position 3,004 of record CAMWTG010000081.1, on the reverse strand, counting down.
AACCCCAGCTACCTGCAGCCCGTCCCTCGGGCGGTGTGCCGCTTTCTCATCGACCTGCTGCCCACAGGCCAATGCCTCCAGATATCGGCGCGTTCCGTGGAACAGTTCTGGCGGATGCCCCTGCTGAGCTTAATGGTCATCGCCGCCGCTACCGGCACGGGACTGCTCCTGTTTCGCAGAAAGGACCTGAAGTGATGAGGGCAAAATTAAGCGTCAACCTGCTTTTGCGGGCCAACTTCTCCCGCCTCTGGCGCAGCGCGTCCTTCTGGGTGTCCGTGGCCGTCATGTCTGCTATAAGCGTTTTTGAACTGGCAGTCGGCTATCAGCCACGGCTCCAGGGCGGGGCCGGCATCCTGGACAACCGCTACATGATCTTCGCGCTGCTGTCCGGCGTGGTCCTGTCCGCCTTTTGCAGCCTCTTTACCGGCTCGGAGTACAGCGATGGGACCATGCGCAACAAAGTCGCCGTGGGACACTCCAGGACCGCCGTATATCTCTCCAACCTCGCCGTCTGCGCGGCGGCGGGCGTGCTGGCGTGCTGCGGGTACATCCTGCCTATGGTGATCGTGGGCGTCCCGCTGCTGGGGCCGTTTACGATGAGCGTATCGTCCCTGCTGTGGTTCACCCTGTGCGCGTTCATCATGACAGCCGCGATGTGCGCGATTTTTACGATGATCGCCATGCTGAACCAGAACAAGGCGGTGGTGGCAGTCATCTGCATCTTTCTGGCCTATTTCCTCCTGTTCCTTGGGATCTACCTCAATACCCGGCTGACGGAGCAGGCCGTGATCCCCGCACGGGAGTACATCGAAAACGGTCAGATCCTGGTCCGGGAGGCCATGCCGAACCCGTCCTATGTGCAGGGAGTGAAGCGGACGGTTTTTGAGATCCTGTACGGCCTGCCCGGCTGTCAGGCAGTGCAGCTGCTGGCCACAGCCGAGGCGTGTCCGGTCCGCCTGCCGCTGGCAAGCCTGGGCGCTATTGCCGTCAGTACAACGGCAGGGGCGGCGCTGTTCCGGAGGAAAGATTTAAAATAGGAGGAGGAGCAAATGAACCGGCTGCTGAAAAGCGAAATGACAAAGCTGACCAAATCCCGTCCTCTGCATTTGATTGCGCTGCTGATGCTGGCCCTGTCTGTGATAACATCGCTGTCCTGCCTGAGTTATGTCAATTCCCCCAGGGCGGAGGAAATGCAGATCGTGTTTTATGGCTACGATGCGTTTTTCTCATCCCTGAAGGATACCCCGACCATCTCCATTTTAGCGGTGCTTGCAATTGCCATTGTGATCTGCGGCGACTTTGAAAACCGTACGACTCAGCTGAAGATCGTGATAGGCTATCATCGTGCGCCAATCTTTTTCAGTAAGCTGATTGCCGCCGCTGCGGCGGATGTTATCCTGCTGCTGCCCTACGTTCTGGGCCGGATGGCGCTGCAAAGCGTTCTTCTGGGATTCGGACATACGGTCACAATCAGCACGATCGCCAATATGGCGGCTGCCTTTTTCACGGCGGTGCTGACCAGCATTGCAATCAACGGGATTACGCTCATACTGGCATTCCTGCTGCGAAAAACAGTCCTTGTGGTGGGAGCTGGCTTCTGCCTGGTATTGCTGGGCGGAAACGCTTTGGTATCCTTTGGCGTTTCTACACCATGGTTCGGCGGACTGCTGTCCAGTACGCCGTTAGGGCTCCTCCGGGCTATGGACGCCGCGTCCTATGCGCCCGCCATGATAGGCAAGGCGTTTGCCATCAGTTTGGTTTGGATCGTGGGTTTTGCGGTCCTGACCTGCTGGATATTTCAAAATGCGGAATTGAAGTGAGGTCCGACTATGGTGTATGCTCTCTGCGCCCTGTGCGCCCTGCTGGGATTGGCGGTGCTGCTGCTGGTCTGGAAGATCGTCCTTCTCCGCCTTTCGGCGGAGGAGCTTCGTCAGGGTTTGCAGGAGCGTCTGGAGACGGACACCAATACGCTCCTGTCCATCTCCAGCCGGGACGGGGCCATGTGCCGTTTAGCCGCCGCGCTGAACGTTCAGCTGCGCCAGCTCCGTCGGGAACGGCGGCAGCATCAGAACGGCGACCGGGACCTGAAGGAGGCCGTGACCAACATTGCCCACGACCTGCGCACGCCCCTCACCGCCATCTGCGGCTATCTGGACCTGCTGGAGGGGGAGGAGAAGAGCCGGGCGGCGGAGCGGTATCTGGAGCTCATCCGGGGACGGACGGGCCATCTGAAGGATTTGACGGAAGAGTTTTTCCGCTATTCCGCCGTCCTCTCCGCCGATGAAGAGGACAAGAGGGAGACCGTCAGCCTGAACCGGGCGGTGGAGGAGAGCCTTGCCGCCTGGTACGGCGTCCTCTCCGCCAAGGGCATCGCGCCGGAGGTGGACATACCGGAAGTCCCGGTGACCCGGCGGCTGAACCGCGAAGCCCTCAGCCGGGTCCTGGGCAACGTCCTCTCCAACGCCGCCAAATACAGTCCCGGCGACCTGCGGGTGATCCTGACGGAGGATGGGGCCCTGACCTTTTCCAACGCCGCCCCGGCCCTTACCCCTGTGCTGGCGGAAAAGCTTTTCGACCGCTACTTTACCGTAGAATCCGGTGGCCAGGGCGCGGGCCTGGGCCTGTCCATTGCCAGACATCTGACGGAGCGCATGGGCGGAACCGTTTCGGCGGACTGGCGGGCGGGCATCCTGACCGTCTGCCTGCGGTTTCCGGAGCAGCAGCCGGGAGCCGCATCGTCCGCAGGACATTCAGCCACGACCGCCCCTACAACGTGATAATTGCTATAGAAGCTGCTTTTCCACGCTGTTTTCAGCGGGAAACGGGTGCGCTGGATGCGTAGGGATCCGGCGCACCCGTTTTCATATCTGCCGCCGCAAAGATGCATGACATGTCCGGAGATTCCCGGATATAGTCGATGCACTTGAGAATCGGTAAAAAGGAGGCGGGGGAAAATGCGGTGTGGCAAGGCGGAGGACGCAGGCGGGCTGACGCCCGCCAAGGA
>CAMWTG010000080.1 GCA_947177115.1 uncultured Clostridia bacterium | reverse complement strand
ACACCGCATTTTCCTCCGCCTCCTTTTTACCGATTCTCAAGTGTGTCGACTATAAAATCTTTTTGAAAGCAGTTGACAATCCCGGTAAAATCTCGTATACTACAATATATCAACAATTTTTGATTTGAGGTTGTTGCCATGAGCAGCGTCCATCAGGAGCACGCTAAAGTATTCAAAGCCCTATGTGATCCCAAACGGCTTGCCATTCTGGAACAGCTGCGCGGCGGTGAAAAATGCGCCTGCGTTTTGCAAGAGCCGATGAATCTGACACAATCGGGCCTGTCCTATCACATGAAAATTTTATGCGACTCCGGACTTGTGACAAGCCGGCAGGAGGGCAAATGGACACATTACCGTTTGAGTGAGACGGGCAGAAACAAAGCGGTGAAGCTGCTGCTTGCCATCACTACGCCAGTTACGGACCAGGAGGGCGGATGCCTTTCATGTGACAGATAAGCGCCATCATAACAAGATGGCGTTTATCTCAACATAAAACATCAAATTTTTTTGATATGATATTCTGCAAAAAGGAAAGCGAGGTTTTTCTATGGCTGTATGGCGGTTTATCCAAGACCAGGTTTTAGGCATGAAATGGCTGGACGAACTGACCGGCGTAGGCCTTTCCGCGCTGGGGCTGGATATGGGGGGTCGTATGGGGGGAAGCATCCGTTTTTTCCTTTACGATGTATTGAAAATCACTGTGCTGCTCTGCTTTTTGATTTTTGTGATTTCCTACATTCAAAGCTACTTCCCGCCGGAACGAAGCAAGCGGATCCTGGGCCGGTCCCATGGCATCGGCGCAAATATCATTTCCGCCCTGCTGGGTACGGTGACGCCGTTCTGCTCCTGCTCGTCCATCCCTCTGTTTATTGGCTTCACCAGCGCAGGGCTGCCATTAGGGGTTACATTTTCTTTTTTGATTTCATCCCCTATGGTGGATTTGGGAAGTCTTATCCTCCTAATGAGCATTTTCGGCGCGAAAGTCGCTATTGCCTATGTTGTGGTCGGATTGGCAGCCGCCGTAGCAGGTGGCACTTTGATTGAAAAATTACACATGGAACCATATGTGGAGGAATTTATCCGCAAGGCCGGCAGTGTTGACATAGAAGCTCCAACCTTGACGGCAAAAGAACGTGTTCAATTTGCAAAAGAACAGGTTTCCTCTACTTTTAAGAAAGTGTTTCCATATATTTTGATTGGTGTAGGTATTGGCGCAGTTATTCATAACTGGATACCAGAAAGTTGGATTGAGGCTGTGCTGGGCGGCAACAATCCGTTCGGGGTTATCCTTGCAACGCTGGTAGGTATTCCCATGTACGCCGATATCTTCGGAACTATTCCTGTGGCAGAGGCGCTACTCTGCAAGGGCGCACAGCTCGGTACGATTTTGGCTTTTATGATGGCCGTCACCACGTTAAGCTTACCGTCCATGATTATGCTCCGCAAAGCGGTAAAACCGAAACTGCTGGCCTTGTTCATTGGTATTTGCACCATCGGCATTATCACAGTTGGCTGCCTGTTCAATGCGTTCCAATTTTTGCTGATATAAATTTTTAGGAGGAATGATCTATGGGGCTGTTTAACAAGAAAAAGGAAGAAACAAAATCCTGCTGCTGCGGCAGCCGTACCCCGGAAACGATGACGCAGGCAGAAGCGGCAAAGTTAACAGGTGGGGTCAAGGTGCTGGGAAGCGGCTGCGCCAAGTGTAACGCTTTGGAGGATGCTGTTCGGACCGCTCTGACAGAGTTGGGGATGGATCCGTCCATTGACCATGTGACGGATTTCACGCAGATTGCCGCCTACGGCGTAATGACCACCCCGGCGTTGGTGGTGGGCGGGAAAGTGGTGTCTTGTGGCAGAGCGCTGAAAAAAGACGAAGCAAAGGCTATCATTCAGAAGGTGAGAGCCAACGCTTAGAGCACCATAAGCAGACCGGGAGCCATTTGGCCCCCGGCTTTTGCTTTGCAAAATTTATGAATATTCTGTGCGCAACGTGCAAACCGTCCCCGGCGGCCTGCAGCAAGCCAAACCGTTCCTGAGACTGCCGGCATCCGGCGCTGTGCCATGCCCGGGCTACGCCGCTCCATCATGCTCCGCTGCCTGGAAAAAGGAGACCGCCGCATCATCCTTCCGCATAAACAGCAGCCCAAATGATCCCGGGCCGCAGTTGCTTGCAATGGCGGAAGATGCCTTCTGCAGATAGACCCGCTCAAACGGGCAATACTGCCGCACCAGATTCTGGATATACTGGAGCCGTTTTTCGTCCAGTCCGGAATATGTGATGAACAGGATGCGCCGGTCGATGTTCCTGGTATCCTGGAGCACCTTTTTGACATATTTTTTCGCCGCATGGGAAAAGCTGCCCATCTCCATACTGCCGACCACCATCCTGCTCTTTTTCAGGACAAGGACCGGATGCAGCAGCAGCGCATCGCAGAGGACCTGTATCTTTTTCGATATCCGCCCGGACCGGCACATCATGTGGGTGCTGTTTATGATAAAGGCGGAGGAAATGAAGCGCTCCATCCGTCTCACCGCTTCCACGATCTCCTCCTTCGCGGCATGGTGCTCCGCCATATGGGCCGCGCACAGTACCATCAGCCCCATGCTGCTGGAGAGATGACCGGAATTGACCACCGTGACATTCTCGAAGGATTTGGCCGCCTCGAAGGCGTTCTGATACCCCTCGCTGACGTGCTTTGCCATGGTGATATGGATCACATTCTGCGCCTCCGTCAGCTTCTCCGCAAAAAACCGTTCGTAGTCCTCCACCTCGGGCGGCTGGGAATATCCTTTCCCCCCGCCGGCAATATGCATCAGCAGCTCATCCGTCTTCAGCTCTCTGTCATCCAGAAAACGGCCCGCATCCGTACAGACATAGTAGGGGCATACGGAGATGCCGTACTCCTTCCTGAGAGATACCGGGAGGTCGCACACGCTGTCCGTTGTGACCAGGATGGAGCGTCTTTTTACCTGTTCGAAGATCAGGATATCCTTGTCGATATCCGACTGCCTGACCTCCTCGCTCAGCCGGACCAGTTCCTTGGGAAGGACACTCAGCACAGCCGCCTCCAGCAGCGCGCCGCTGACCGGCTTGGCCAAATAGCCGCTGAATCCCTCCTTCCGGTACAGGAGCTGGTTGTCGCTGCCCGCGTTGGCGGTCAGGGCGACTACGGGCACGTCCTGGCACAAGCCGCCCGGCTGCGCGCGCAGCGCGTGGAGGCATTCGATCCCATCCATTTCCGGCATCATGTGGTCCATGAGGATGCAGTCATAGTGATGATTCTGCGTCAGCCGGAGGCATTCCGCCCCGCTTGCGGCCAGATCGATCTGGATCTTTGTCTCAGCCAGCAGCTTGCTCACCACCATCAGGTTCATATCGTTGTCGTCCACGATAAGTATGTGGGCATCCGGCGCTTCAAAGCTCTGCTGGTAGGGCTCTCCATCGTGGATCCTGGCGCGGGACGCCAGCGTAAACGCTCCCAGCTCCTTCTCGTCCACAATATCCTGCTCCAGCGTAACGATAAATTTCGAACCTTTGGTATAGACGCTGTTCACGCTGATTTCGCCGCCCATCAGCTCCACCAGCTGCTGGACGATGCTCAGCCCCAGCCCGGTCCCCTCAATGTACCGGTTCTTTTCCTCGTCCACCCGCCGGAACGCGTTGAAAATATAGGGGATGTTCTCCTTCCGCACCCCCTGCCCGGTATCCTCCACGGAATACCAGACCCGCACCCTGTTGACCGCCCGGCGCTCGCACCGGACGGAAAGGGTGACCGAGCCCTCGCTGGTATACTTTACCGCATTATTCAACAGGTTAATCAGGATCTGCTTGATGCGCACCTCATCTCCGCAGAGCATGCTGGGGATGGACGGATCCACCTGGAGCTTGAATTCCAGGCCCTTCTCCTTTGCCTTGATCCATATCATATTGACAATCTCGGAAAAAAGCGCCCCTGTTTCATAGGAGACGTTGACAACTTCCATCTTTCCGGATTTGATCTTGGATATGTCCAGAATATCGTTGATCAGCGTCAGCAGCAGCTTGCTGGCGCCCTGGATATTCCGCGCGTTCTCCGCCACTTCCTCCGAAATATCCTCCCGCAGGATGATCTCGTTTAATCCAATGATCGTATTGATGGGCGTGCGGATCTCATGGCTCATACTGGAAAAGAAATTGTTTTCCGCCCGGTTCAGCTCCTCGATCTCTTTTTTTTGCTGCTGGGAAAGGGCGTTTTCCTCCTCATACATCCGGTTCAGGAACATAAGCAGTACGCTGGTGAGCAGGCCGACCATGATCATGGAAAACGCGGAATCAAACAAGGCGTTGTTGTGGGGGTTCGGCACGGCAAGCTCCGGATAATAAAAGGCGGCGCTATAACAAAGCAGCGTCTCCAGCGTACACAGCGCGAAAAATACGGCCATGCGCCGGCCCTGCAGGGTAATGCAGACATAAATAAAACAAAGGACAAACCACTCCGGCACGCCGCTGTAAAATCCGCCCGCAGAGAAAAAGGTAAGGGGAAACAGCGCCAGCAGCAGCACCGCAATGGCCGTAGCCCCCGTTTGGATGCGCCCTTTGCGGATGCTGAATTTCACGATCAGCGCCATTGCGGCAAGGCTCATGACCAAAAGCACGATATTCAGAACGCTCCTGCCCATGGGCAGGGTGAATGCCACCGCGATCATGCAGACGCCTGTCACAATGCGGAACATGCGCTCGCGCAGGCTGATCCTGTGGTCGGTAATGATCTCAAACCATTTTTTTATCACGAATTCCTCTACCCCTTAGACATGGTATTCCTTCCGAATGAAAAATTCGGAAGGAATCAATTTGATGAAAGCCGGACGCACTACAGCCCGGCAATATGTGCGCAGAGCTCTTCATACGCGCGCAGCAAAGCGGGGTGATGCTCCCGGATATAGTCCCCATCGCCTCTTTTCCCCGCCAGCTCCAGCTCTTTCGCCTGAGCGGAAAGGGCCTCCGCGCCGATCGTCAGGGACGTGCTTTTCAGCGCGTGGGCCTTGATCGCGTAATCCGCCCAGCCGGCGCTTTCATACAGGGAGACAAGCTCCGCCCGCTTTTCCTCGCTCTGTGCGCAGAAGATCCGCAGCATCTCCCGGTAAAAGCCCTCTTCTCCGCCGCAATAGTTCAGCCCTAGCTCCACATTGACGCCGGCCCCGGCCAGCCGCGCAAAGGGAAGGTCCGGGCCGGCATCCGGTTCCCGGGCCTCCGCCTTCTCCGTTGGGACGGCCTTCCCGGCGGACTCCACCGGCGTTTCCTCCACCGGCATGGCATCGGCGCTTTCCGGGGGTACGGCCGGACTTACGGGCGCGGCGCTGTAACGGATACAGCTCTTGGGGAGCACCTTCCGCAGAACCCGCTCCAGAACGGTGCGCTCAATGGGCTTCGGGACAAATTCCGTAAATCCCTCGCTGCGGAACATCTCCCTCGCGCCGCTGACGGTATTGGCGGTCAGCGCGATCGCCGGCAGATCCTGATACATGCCGTTTCGGAGCTCGCGGATCTTTTTCAGCGTCTCCACGCCATCAAACCCGGGCATCATGTGGTCCAGGAAAATGATGTCATAGGAAACGCTGCCGCACCGCGCCACCGCCTCCCGTCCGCTCAGGCAGGTATCCACCTCGATCCCGTAGCTGCCAAGGACACCCTTGGCCACCACAAGGTTCATCTCCTCATCGTCTACCGCCAGCGCCCGGATGCCAACGCAGGTAAAAGGCCTGCGACCCGCGGCCTGCGCCTCCGCAAACCCGCGCTCTCCGGTCTCCCCGTTCAGCAGATTCGCAACGGAAAGGGCGGAAAAGGGCTTATGTATGATGAGCAGCCGGCTTCCGCTGTCCAGCGCAAACTCTTTTTCCGCAATCACGATGACCCGGAGCGTCCCCGCCAGTTCCTCGTAGTATTCCCGGTTTTCAACATATTCCGTCTGGGCAATGAACACATGGGTCAGCGTATGGCTGCGCTGCAATTTGAGAAGGCCCTCAAAATTGTGCGCCTGATACCCCTGGATGCCAAGCCCTTCCACCAGACTCAGGATCAACCCATCGTAATATTCCCGGACCTCATCGCAGCTGTACTTTTCCGGCCTGAAATAGCAGGCAATGCAGAGCTGGTCCGGGTGGTTGAGCACAATGCACGGCCGCTCGTCCACAACGCCCTGGGGGATGACGATATGGGCGTGCAGCCCCTGCTGCTCTTTGCTGTCAAAATGGATGAAGCCGCCCATCGCGGTCAAAAGCCCCCGGGCAATGGGGAGCCCCAGACCAAGTCCGCCCGCGAAACGGCTGCTTCCGGAATCCGCCTGATAAAAATCATCGTACATCTGCATCAGCTGGGCATCCGACATGCCGATGCCGGTATCGTGGATGCGGATAATCAGGTTTGCGCCATAATTTTCCCGCCGGAAACCGATACGGACGTTTACGCCGCCCTCTTCCGTAAACTTAATGGAGTTCTCCACCAGGATTTTCAGCACATGGGATATCTTTTCCGCATCGCCAACAAGGACCGCCGGCGTTTTGGGGTCGATATCGAACACCAGCTCCAGATGCTGCCGGTTAGTCTGCAGCGCGGTCGTTGTGATCACATCGTTCAGCACCGAGGTGATCATATATTCTTCCTTTGCCGGGGTCAGCGTGCCCTCCACAATCTCCGTGTAGTCCAGCATATTATTGATCTGGCTGGACAGTCGCTTTCCCGCCATTTTGATGGACGCCATATCCGACCGGATATCCGGGGGGAGCTCCTTTCCGAGGGCCACCTCGCTGATCCCGATGACCATATTGATCGGGGTGCGGAGCTCATGGGATACGTTCGACAAAAAGACAGCGTTCTGCTTTCCGGCTGTCTCCAGCTCCGCAAACACGCTGTCATACCACTTTCGCTGCGCACTCCGCCTGTTAATCCAGTATACCGCAAGGGCCTCCCCGCCAAAGGTTACAAGAGCGCCCAGCCCCAGGCGGAACGCGTCCAGAAGGTCCGTCTGATAAGAAATCGTGCGCAGGATCAGGACATGATACAGCAGCTCCAGAGCATACAGGGCCCCTATCGCATACAGGATCCACTTCCTGTTCAGCGTGAACAGCGCGAGAATCAGGATACAGGCCAGAACAGGGATGTCAAAAAGACTGGCCTCATGTACGCCGAAGAAAAAGAATTCGAGCAGCAGCAGTCCGGCGCACAAATTTTCATAGAGCGCGTCCGAACCGGTCCTCGCAATATGCAGGACCCACACGCTCAAACAGCCCGCCGCCATCAGCGGGACCATCCAGAGTTCCCAGGCCATGACGGCCGCGACCAGACTCAACACGCCGCTGAACACCGTAGTGACAACGGCCAGCAGCAGATGCAGGCTCGTCTGCTCCTCCGCCCTCATTGCTTTTCAAACTCCTGCGCAACCCGCTTCATCAGCTCCTGGGGCTGGAAGGGTTTTTTCAGATAGTTCACCGCGCCCAGCCGGATCGCGCTGCGCACATCGTCCTCCAGTCCCGATGCCGTCAGAAAAATCACAGGCACCCCGGCGGCGAAATCCTTCATCCGCTCAAAGGTCTCCATGCCGTTCATCTTCGGCATCTCAATATCCAAAAGGACCAGATCGATATTTTCGCACTTCAGCTTATCCAGCGCCTGCATCCCCGAATCCGCCAGGACCACATCGTAATCCTTCTCCAGGATCATCTTTGTCCTCACCAGATTCATGGTATCATCATCTACTACCAAAATGCGCTTTTGCATGTGATTGCCTCCTTGTGTTTGGTTTACCGGGTATCGCCTCGGCCCCCATTCTAAATGAAAACGGAAAGAAAATCAAGTCTATATGTGCGCCGGAAAGGATTTCGCGGCAATGGGAAAATTTCCTTGCGGGAAGTGGCAAGGAAACTGTTGACAGATTGAAATCGATATGTTACAATTCGGTTACAAATATGACAAACCTACTTTTAAGAAGCGATTAAGAAAGGACGTGAACGGATGGCAGAAAAGACAGAGGGTCTGGTTTACCGCAAGCATCCTCTTCGCCGGGTCGGTAAAATGATCTACTACGGCTCCATGGCCGATTCCCATATCATCCTCATGCAGGTCAAAGAGACCAGGAAGGAAAACGATCTGGAGATCGCCACCAAGGTATCCGTGGAGCTCCAGCGCACCGGCGCCGACCTGAAGAGCCGCGACCGCGTGGTCAAGCGCAGCGAGAAGGACAGCCTCTACGCCGCTATGGACGTCTCCGCCATCTGGCTGGAGCGGGCCCTGGCTGGGAAGTGAGGAAGCGCCGCCCGGCGGCGCGCAGCAGACCGGACCCTATACTAATGAGATGAGACGAGGAACATACCAATGAAAAAATTATGGAATAAGGCCCTTGTTCTGGCGGTCGTCACCGCCGCGATGCTGACGGTGAGCGCTTTCGCCGCCCAGGGAGAGACCGGCACAGTCAACGCCGATGCCCTGCGCCTGCGCAGCGAGCCCTCCACCAGCTCCTCTACCATTACCTACCTCAATACCGGCGCTCAGGTGGATGTGTTGGAAGACCTGGGAGAGTGGTACAAGGTCAGCTGCGGCGGCACCGTAGGCTATGTCTATGCCGCTTACATCAGTTTCCAGTCCAGCGACACTGCCACCGCCGCCTTTTTCTCCATGGAATCCGTGGCCGGGCAGACGGGCGTGATCACCGGCAGCGTGGTCAACTTCCGCTCCGAACCCGAGATGGAGGACGTCAATGTTCTCACCAAAGTGCGGGCCGGCGATGAGCTGACCATCATCAGTGTGGCCGATGAGTGGTGCCAGGCCAGCTATCAGGGCTTGGAGGGCTTTGTCAAGGCCGACTATATTTCCGTCAACGGCATCCCCCTGGTGGACCCCCGGGGCATCATCACCGGCGATTGCGTCAATGTCCGCAGCATTGCCTCCACCGATGGCACGATCCTGACGAAGGTATACGCCGGGGAGCTGGTGGATCTGCTGAACCTGGAAAATGGCTGGTACGCCGTCTCCATCAACGGACACCTGGGCTATATCCGCTCTGACTTCCTCCGGGTTTACGATGGCGTGTCCGGCAGCGGCCTGGGCGCGGATATCGTGACCACCGCCAGAAAGTACCTGGGCACCCGTTATGTGTACGGCGGCGCGTCCTCCAAGGGTTTTGACTGTTCCGGCTTCACCATGTACATATTCGATCAGTACGGCTATAACCTCCCCCACTCCGCCACTTCCCAGTGGCAGAGCTCCACCGGCACTACCGTAGCCCGCGCCGATCTGCAGGCCGGTGACCTGGTGTTCTTCTGTGACCCCTCCCGGAGCAATGGCAAGGCCTGCTCCCACGTGGGCATCTATGTTGGCGATGGCGACTTCATCCATGCCTCTTCCAGCAACAGCGGCGGCGTGCGGATCAGCAGCCTTAATGAGAGCTACTACAACAGCTATTACGTGGGCGCCAAGCGGATCGGATAAGTTGCCTTTTCCTGAAAAACATGTTATACTGACCGCCGGATGGTTTGCCTGCCATCCGGCGGTCTCTTATTTATCTGATGGAGGAAAAATGTTTATGGTATCGGAACAGAGAATAGAACAGCTGACGGACAACTGTGTCCGGCGGACGGTAGAGCTGCTGTCCATCGACAGTCCCTCCGGCTATACCCGCCAGGCGGCGGAGCATGTGGCAGAGGCATACAGGACCATGGGGCTGCGCCCGGAAATGACACGGAAGGGCGGCGTGCTGGTATGCCTGAACCCGGAGGCCCCGGCGGAAGACGCTCTGCTGCTGGAGGCCCATCTGGATACGCTGGGGGCCATGGTGGCGGAGATCTCCGGCTCCGGGCGGCTGCATCTGACGCCCCTGGGGGGCATGGAGCCCAACAACGGCGAGGGGGAAAACGTCCGGATCGTCACCCGCACCGGGAAGATTTATACGGGGACCTTTCAGATGAAAAACGCTTCGGTCCACGTCAACGGGGATTATCACACCGCAAAACGGGAATATAAAACAATGGAGGCCGTCATTGACGAGGAGGTTTCCTGCCGGGAGGATGTGGAGAATCTGGGCATCCTGCCGGGGGATATCGTATGCTTCGAACCTCGGACAGTGGCTGTCTCTTATGCACCTCTCCGCGCCCCCGCGCCTAGGCCGGGGGTCGTAGGGCGGCGGCGGCGTGACGAG
>CAMWTG010000079.1 GCA_947177115.1 uncultured Clostridia bacterium | reverse complement strand
ACCTATATACAGCGTCTTCAACCACACATTCCGTTCCAGCGGTGAGAGTTCGTCAATCAGGTGGTGGGACAGTTACAGTTCCCGCAGAGGCAGGCCCTCCAGCGCGGAAAAATCGCTGATTTCCTGACGGCAGAGGTAAAGCGTTGTAAGATTCGGCATATCCGCCAGGATAGAGATATCCGAAATATCCCCCCGCGGCGCGTCATACTGGGACACCCCGTCCAGATAAATACACAGATTACACCGGAACTGCCGCTCCTCATCCAGCACCTCCCGTCCCACAACGGCCAGCCGCCGGACCCGCTCCAGATCCCTCCGGGCAACAGGCCCCTCCGGCATGTCCAGCTCCATGCGGACGGCCTCCTCCAGCAGCGAGGAGCCAAAATCCACCGGCCCGTACCTGTCCGCGATCCCCCATCCTGCCGCCAGCGCCGCAGCCAGCAGGCAGGCCAGGAGCAAAGGCCGCAGCCGCTTTCCAAGCGGCCTTTCCAGCCGCGCCAGAGCCGCGCCCATGGCGGCGGCGGTGGGATACCGGTCCGCCGGATCAAAGGCCGCGGCCTTCCGCAGAAAGCGCTTCAGGCCCTCAGAGCAGTCCGCCTCCTCCAGATCCGCCGCCCGGTAAGAGCCTGTGACCATCCATCGCAGGGTCACCCCCAGGGCGTACAGGTCCGTCCTCTGGTCCGACTGGGAGAACCCATACTGTTCCGGGGCGGCAGTAGAACGGGTGCCCATGCAGGCGGTGTCAGCGTCCCGTTCCGGGTCATAGGACCGGGCGATGCCGAAGTCGATCAAACAGGGCTCGCCCTGGGGAGAAAGGATAATATTCTCCGGCTTCACGTCCCGATGGATAACAGGCGGCGAGAGACGGTGGAGCCGGTCCAGCAGGGCGCACAGCTGCCTCCCCAGGCGGATGCATCCGCTTTCCGGCTGCTCCCGCGCCTCCCATGCTTCCGCCAGGGACTGCCCGGGCAGATAAGACCGGACCAGATACTGCGCCCCGTCCTCCTCGAAAAAATCCACCGCCGCAGGCATCCTTCCCGCCAGATCCGGCGGCAGGCGGCTCAGCATCTCAAATTCCTCCCGCAGCTCCCCCTCCCGGCTGACCCGGAGGACGAACCGCTCCCCATCCCGTTTCCTCCGCACCAGCCAGACGCCGTCCCGGTCCCTATTGGCCAGACAGCTCTCCAGCCGGTAGCCCCGCGCCGCCCCGGGCAGGGCGGCGGTATCCAGGGACGCCTGGAACTCCCGCAGGAAATCAGACATCCGGTCCAAGGGGCACTTCCTCCAGACTGGCCAGCAGCTCCTCGGCCTGGGCCAGCGTCAGCCGGTGGCCCAGGCCGTAGAGCAATGCGGCATCCCGCCGGTTCCGCGCATACAGCACCGGACGGCCCGCCAGCTTCAAAAGCCGCTGAGCCTGCTGCTCCCCCAGCCGCAGCTGGAAGGAAAGGACCAGCAGCATATCCCGGGTGGGACGGCGGGTGCCGTTGAAAAGCTGGTAGCCATAGCTCCGGTCCAGGTTGCACCGCCGGATGGCCTCTCCCGCTGTAAGCCCCCGCTCCCGCAGCAATTCCCGCAGATATCCGCTCAGCTCCGGCATATTGAAATCGGCATCCGCAAGGACCGAGGCATCCTTGGACACGCGGATCTTGTGTTCCAGCTCCCGGGTGGTCTTCATGATTCGTCCCCCTGCTTCAAGTTTTTTGCACTATACCACAAATCCTGGAACAGCGCAACCTGGTTTTCACCAGCAGCGAAAACCAGCCTGTTGCCAAAACCGCCCCGCCATGCTACAATAGCTCCCAAGGAAAAGGAGCGTGCGGGACCATGCTGAAACGGGCGTATGTTGAGATCACCAATTTATGCAACCTCCGCTGCTCCTTCTGCCCCGGCACGGGGCGGGAGGGGCGGTTCATGCCGCCGGAGGAATTCGCCGTTCTGGCGGACAGGCTGCGGGGCCGGGTGAAATACCTGTACCTGCACGTCATGGGTGAGCCGCTGCTCCATCCGCAGCTGGCAGAACTGCTGGCAATCGCCGGAGAGAAGGAATTTCGGGTGTGCGTCACCACCAATGGGACGCTGCTGGAAAAAGCAGGAGATACGCTGCTCTCCTCCCCCGTCCTCCACAAGGTCAGCGTTTCCCTCCACAGCGCGGAGGGAAACGGTATGGCAGAGCTGGCGGGGTATCTGAAGACAGTGTGGGATTTCGCCTGCAAGGCTTCGGAACAGGGCGTTATCTGCGCCCTGCGGCTGTGGAACATCGGCGGGGCCGATGCACGGAATGAGGAAATTTTGGACTTTCTCGCAAAGCGGCTGGGGACGCACCCCTTGGATCTGCCCCAGCCCAGACAGGACAGCTGGCGGCTGAGAAAGGGGCTGTACCTGGAGCAGGCGGAAAAATTTGACTGGCCGGATCTGGAGTCGGCGGAAACGGGGACGCGGTTCTGTCTGGGGCTGCGGGAACAGGTGGCGGTGCTGTGCAATGGCACGGCAGTGCCCTGCTGTCTGGATCACGAGGGGGACGTGCCGCTGGGAAACCTGCTGGAGCAGAGTCTGGAGGAAATCCTGGACAGCCCCCGGGCCAGGGCGCTGGTACGGGGATTTTCGGAGGGCAGGCCATCGGAGGAATTGTGCCGCCGGTGCGGGTTTGCCACGCGGTTCGGGTGAGGACGGCCGGAAAGGACACGGGAATGAAAGAGAATTTGGCGGCAATTGTCCGGCCCCTGCTGGATTGGTACAATGTAAACAAGAGGACTCTCCCCTGGCGGGGGATCCGGGACCCCTACAAAGTGCTGGTATCGGAGATCATGCTGCAGCAGACCCGGGTGGCGGCGGTGATCCCCTACTACTTCCGCTGGATGGAGGAACTGCCCGATGTGGAGGCGCTGGCAAACGCGGACGAGGAACGGCTGATGAAGCTGTGGCAGGGCCTTGGATACTATAACCGTGCCAGAAATCTGCAAAAGGCGGCCCGGATGGTCATGGAGGAATATGGCGGACGGTTTCCGGAGGAGTACGGGGAGCTGCTCCGCCTGCCCGGCGTGGGCGACTATACCGCCGGAGCGGTGGCCTCTATCGCCTTCGGGCGGCGGGTCCCCGCCGTGGACGGCAACGTGCTGCGGGTAGCAGCCCGGGTGACGGGAACAGATGGGGACATTCTGGATCCCAGGGTGCGGCGATGGTTCCGGGATCAGATGGAAGCCGTCACACCGGAAGACCGGCCCGGAGAATTCAATCAGGCCCTTATGGATCTGGGCGCTACAATCTGCCTGCCCAATGGGGCGCCGGACTGCGGGCGCTGCCCTCTGTCCGGACTGTGCGAGGCCAACCGGCAGAGCCTGCAGGATAAGCTGCCCGTGCGGCGGAAAAAGGCGGCGAGGCGGACAGAGGAATTGACGGTCTATCTCCTCGTCCGGCAGGGCCGGGTGGCCCTGCGGCGCAGGGAGAACGCGGGGTTGTTGGCGGGGCTGTGGGAGTTTCCCCATGTACCAGGGGCCCTGACGGACGAGGAGGCCGCCAAGCCCCTGGCCGGCTGGGGCCTGACGGCTCGGGAATGGCGGAAAAAACTGTCCGCCAAGCACATTTTTACCCATGTGGAATGGCGCATGACCGGCTATCTGCTGGAGGCGGCGGGTACAGGGTCCGGATTTACCTGGGCAGACCGGGCGGAATTGGAGGCGCTGGCGGTGCCGTCCGCTTTCGGAAAATTTCTGGAAGAGGCCCGGCGGGCCTTGGAGGAGGAGACGCGATGATCTGCACCCTATGTCCCAGGAAATGCGGCGCTCTGCGGACGGCTGAAACGGGAAACGGCTTCTGCGGGATGCCGGAGACGCCGGTAGTGGCCCGGGCCATGCTCCACCAGTGGGAGGAACCCTGCATCAGCGGGACCCGGGGCAGCGGAGCGGTATTCTTCTCCGGCTGCGTGCTGCGGTGCGTGTTCTGCCAGAACGGAAAAATCAGCCGGGAACGGTTCGGGAAACCGGTGAGCGCCGCCCGTCTGCGGGAAATTTTTGAGGAGCTGGTCGCTCAAGGCGCCCACAACATCAACCTGGTCAGCCCTACGCCCTTCGCCCCCGCTATTCTGGAGGCTCTGGAGAAGCCTCTGCCGGTACCGGTGGTATGGAACACCGGTGGCTATGAGCGGGTGGAGACTCTGCGGTTATTGGAGGGAAAGGTCCAGATCTGGCTGCCGGATATGAAATACGCCGGCAGCGCCCTTGCAAGCCGCTGCAGCGGCGCGGGAGATTATTTTGAGACGGCCGCTGCCGCCATCCTGGAGATGTACCGGCAGACCGGAGACTATGCACTGGAAAACGGCCTGCTCAAGCGGGGCGTGGTCATCCGGCACCTGCTGCTGCCGGGCGGATTGGACAACGCCAAGGCGGTGATGGACTGGGTGGCGGCCTCCTTCCGGCCTGGACAGATACTGTTTTCCCTCATGTCCCAGTACACCCCCCAGCCGGGCGCGGAGGGCCTACTGGCCCGGCGGGTCACCGCCGGAGAGTACCGGGCGGCGCTGGCCTATATGGAGAATCTGGGCATCTCCGATGGGTATTGCCAGGACTCCTCCTCCGCCAAAGAAGAGTACACGCCGGACTTTGATCTCAGCGGGATATGATAGTATCCACGCGACAGCTAATTTGTATATCGAGCCACAAAAAGCGGCTACGCAAGGGCTTGCTGGTAAGGAGGAACACTAATGATCGAATGGCTGACCATTCTATTTGACAGCAGGATTTTTATGAGGATAAACGCAGTGACTGGTTTCCTGCTTTTGGGCCTTTTTATATTCTTTTATTTTTCGAAAGAGGGAAAAGACGAAAGAGGACGGGGGCTTATTGCTACGGCTTCACTGGTTGCTTATGCTACGTTGTTTGTCCTGCTAAACATTTTCTCGTATTTCTTAGCGTGGCATATGGAAAATATCGTTCGATTGGCAAATGGAATACAGACAGTTTATACCCTTTTTCTTTTAACCGCTGATGTTGCGTTGCTGATTTTAAAGAAAATCAGATAACTCGCACTATAATAAACATATTGAAGTTAACAGAGACCGTTAGGAACCCTCAGTTTCCAGTCTCAGTTCATTAGAGATTTTTCAGTACTATAGTCGACACACTTGAGAATCGGTAAAAAGGAGGCGGAGGAAAATGCGGTGTGGCAAGGCGGAGGACGCAGGCGGGCTGACGCCCGCCAAGGACGACAACGCAGTCCACGCCACATTTTAATCGCCGAGCTTTACCGATTTTCAAGTGTGTCGACTATATAGCCACAGGCCCGCGGATGGAAAAATCTCATTTGCACTTTTCAACTGCGTTGACTAATAATTGTATGCAGATACAGGAGGGACTGCGGTTTGAAACCACAGTCCCTCCTGTCAGCGGCCATCGATCAAAATTGCCGGCAGCCGCACCATATGCGCCGCCGCTCATTCAGGGCTTTAGCGGCCCGTAAAAATAGCTGGCGGTTGCCCCGCCATCGATCAGGATCGTGCTGCCGGTGATAAACGCGCCCCGGCTGCTCATCAGCAGCTCCGCCACATTTGCCACTTCGTCCGCCGTGCCGGGACGGCCCGCCGGGCATTGGGCAAACATATTTTTATAGAAATCGCCGCGAGGCCCGTTGAACTCATCCAGCGCCAGGGGCGTGACGATGATGCCGGGAGCGATGGCGTTGAGCCGCGCGCCGCGTTGGCCCCACTTGACCGCTTCGGCCATAACGCGCTTTTCATTGCAGCGCTTGGCTATCTGATAAGCATGAAGCGTATCCCGGATATTCTCAGGCCGGAGAATATCCAGGGACAGCAGTTCCCCGGCGGGCGTGACCGCCAGCAGCTCATCCTCCTCCGCAGTCAGGGCGGGCATCCGCCAGCCGGACTGGCTGGAAACCGTCACTCCCACACCGCCGGGAGCGATCACATTTCCCACCTCCTCCAGCAGGACGGCTGTACCATAGAGGTCTACCTTCAGAATGGTTTCCACCGGGGCCTGGCTGGGGGATACGCCGGTAGCATTCACCAGCATGGCGATATCTCCATATTTCTGCCCTTCTGCGATCAGGCTCTTAATGGACTCCCGGCTGGACAGATCCATTTCCACAGGAACTGCGTCATACCCGGCCTCATTCATGATGTTGGCGATGGACCGGGCATTTTCCGGACGCTTGTCGCCGACCACGATCTTCATCCCATAGCCCATCCTTCGGGCAATGGCCATGCCGATCTGTCCGGCTCCCGTTAAAAGCATAACTTGCTTCATGGTGTAATGGTCCCTCCTTCCGACTTCCCTGTCTTTACCGCAGTCCGCCGTACCGCTCCTCGTCCACCGCCTCGCACCATTCGGTGTGTCCGCCCTCGCCGGGGACCTCGATGGCCAGATGCTGGAACCAGGAATCCTTGGCCGCGCCATGCCAGTGCTTGACACCGGCCGGGATATTGACCACATCGCCGGGATAGTGCTTGACACCGGCCGGGATATTGACCACATCGCCGGGATGCAGCTCCCGCGCTTCCCTGTCCCACTCCTGATACCAGCCCCGGCCGCTGACGCAGATGAGCATTTGCCCGCCGCCGCTGGCGGCATGGTGGACGTGCCAATTGTTCCGGCACCCCGGCTCAAAGGTCACATTGAACACCGGCACCTGCCGGGTGGACAGCGGAGCCAGGTAGCTCTGCCCGATAAAATACTGCGCGAAGGCATCATTTTTCTCGCCCACAGGAAACGCGGAAAGCTTGGCGGGATCAACCACATCATCCCCGTCATCCCCGTAGACCTCCCGGATCAGCGGGAAGGCGCTCCATGCCTTGGGCCAGCCACAGTAAAAGGCCAGCTGGGTCACGATCTCTACCGCCTCCTGCCTGGTGACGCCGTGGGCCTTTCCCAAACTCAAATGAGATCTGAGCTGTGGATACAGCCCCGCCGAGAAAAGAGCCGCGATAGTGATCATACTGCGGTCGCGAGCGGACAGCTGCTCCTCCCTGGACCAGATCTCGCCAAAGAGGACATCATCGTTCAGCTCCGCAAATTTAGGGGCGAGATCACCCAGAAGGTTCCTGCCCGCCGTCTGTTTTTCTGCCATAACTATCGATCCTTTCCTGCTTGATTTGTCTTGATCCTGTTCAGCATATCTACTATACATCCTGTAGTAAGCTCCAAGTCAAGTACTAAATACGCCATTAC
The DNA here is from genome assembly GCA_947177115.1 of uncultured Clostridia bacterium. GTDB lineage: Bacteria > Bacillota > Clostridia > Oscillospirales > Oscillospiraceae > Pelethomonas. Next base: position 3,064 of record CAMWTG010000079.1, on the reverse strand, counting down.
GCCGAATTTTTGCTCCATGGGAGAACCTGTACCATCATCCGGCGGATTTTTTACAGGACGGCTTTTATCTATCGGATACTGCGCATTTGCGGAAAACAGATGCATGGACCGGTTCCAAGCATCAGCTCTTACATGATATCCCCCTGCTCATAATTTGCGCGACCGTACGGATCAGCGTCTGGACTGTTGGCGAGGGCGCGGGAGAGTGCAGCAGTCCGAAGGGGATCGAGTAGTCCCACTCCACAGGGAGTATCTTCAGCAAGGGGTGGACGCCCTCCCACTGCGGGACCGCCATCAGCAGCGCGTTCTCATGCTCGCACTGGTTGAAGACCTCCAGATTGTAAAAAGAGAAGTCAACAATCTCAACGCTTGGATGGTTGGTCCACAGATCATCCCGCAGCTTGTCCACATATTTGCTCCAATTGCGCTTCATCTGCATCAGGCGCTGCCCACCCAGATCCTCCGGGGACAGGCTCTTCTTTTGCGCCAGCGGGTGGTAAATGGAGACGGCGCAGCAGATCGGCACGCGCATCAGTTCAAGCGCGGTACAGCCCCGAAGATCAAGCATAGTCTCATCAAAAATCCCCGCCACCAGATCAATGTGCTGGCCGAGGTTTCCCAGGATCTCTCTGGCGTTTTCCGGGGTGTTGTCGAAGTTCACCATCGCCCTGCATGGCGTTCTTGGCCCACACCTGGGTGTCCCTGGCATATTGGATCATGTATTTCGCATCCTGATAGTAAGACTTTCCGGCATCTGTCAGTGTCAAACCGCGGGGTGTGCGGTGGAACAGCCGCACGTCCAGACTGCTCTCCAACAGATTGATCTGCTTCATCACCGCCGTAGAGGATATGAACATATCCTCTACGCCTTGGAAAAGCTCCCGGCATCGGCTGCCCGGATAAATGTGTCTAACTGATGGTTATACATATCAGATTTCCTCATTGCATGTTATGTAGGATATATTTACTCTCTTTAATGGATCAAGATGAATTTCAGTTGAATTCCAGTAACTATATGTAAGAATCTGCACTTTATTTCAAATGCTAAACAGCAGGAAAACTTCCCAAAAAGGGAGTATGTTTATTTTTCCACATTCCATCCCGGTTTGGAAGGGCTTTGCCGGTAGTTGGCCGTCAAAAAAAACGTATAGTTGAAACGGCTGAAAAACGGTAGCCCCTACAGCGGTGCATTGGCGGCCGCGCTGCAAAAAATTTTGCCGTAATCCACGACAACCCCTATACAAACCCGGCTTTTTTTGGTATATTAAGAGACAGCGATCCCCCCTACCCGGATCTTATTTAACAGGAGGTTGTTTTCATATGAGCGCGTTAACTGATCTGATCTATGGCGGTTCCAACGCTGTGGCGGGCCTGACCGAGGGAGCCGTCAACAATGCTATTGCCAAGCATGGCGCGGATGCCCCCGTGGCTTTCCCCGACACCGCCTACTTCTTCCCCACCATCTACGCCGCCACCGGCGTGAAGGTCAAGACCCTGGGCGATCTGCCCGCCTGCGTGGGCGTGCTCAAGAGCCTGATCACCAACCAGGACGACATCGGCGCGGCCCTGAACGCAGGCCTTGCCACCGCCGTGGGCGCGGAGATCATTGAGGGCCTCAAATACGTGGGCGGCGGCGATCCCTACGCCGAAGATTCCGGCATCGGCTTCGTGCCCGACCCCATCATCCGTTCCCTGGGCGTGCCCCTGGTCACCGGGGACATCCCCGGCGTGGCCGTGGTGCTGGGCAAGGCGGATAACGCCGGGGACGTGGCCAAGGTGGTCAAGGACTACCAGTCCAAGGGCATCCTCACCTTCCTGATCGGCGACTGCATCGAGCAGGCTGCCGCCGAGGGCGTGAAGATGGGCCTGGAGCTCCGCGTGGTGCCCCTGGGCCACGATGTCACCAGCGTCATCCACGTGGTCACCGTGGCCATCCGCGCCGCCCTGATCTTCGGCAACGTCCAGCCCGGCGATCTGGCGGGCCTGCTGAAGTACACCAAGGAGCGGGTCCCCGCTTTCGTCAACACCTTCGGCGCACTGGATCCTGTTGTCGTTTCCGCCGGTGCGGGCGCCATCGCCCTGGGCTTCCCGGTGATCGTGGACCAGGATATCGGCGACCTGCAGGTCCCCGGCGCGCTGGAGTATGAGGGGAACCATGACGAGACCAGCAAGCGCTCCCTGGCCCTGCGGAACATCCACATCAAGGTCAAGGAGCTGCCCATTCCCGTGGCCTTCGCCGCCGCCTTTGAGGGCGAGATCATCCGCAAGGCGGACATGAAGGTGGAATTCTGGTCCAGCAAGAATACCACCTGCGAGCTGGTGACCACACGGGACGCCGCCGCCGTGGAGGACCACAAGATCACCGTGGACGGCCCCGACATCGACAGCGGCGATACCGAGTACGCCCTGGCCACCTATATCGAGGTCGCCGGCGCGAAGATGCAGAAGGACTTCGAGTCCGTTATCGAGCGGAAAATCCACGCCTGGTTCAACTATATGGAGGGCGTGATGCATACCGGCCAGCGCAACCAGTTCCGCATCCGCATCTCCAACGATGCCTTCGACAAGGGCCTGCGGATGAAGCATTTCGGCGAGGTGCTGTACTATATGATCATGGACGAGTTCGCCGCCGTGGTGGACAAGTGCCAGGTTACCCTGGTCACCGACCCCGAAAAGGCGAAGAAGGTCCTGGACGAGGAGGCCATGCCCGCCTACAGCGCCCGTGATGACCGCCTCAGCTCCATGACCGATGAGAGCGTGGACCGGTTCTACACCTGCATCCTCTGCCAGTCCTTCGCCCCCAGCCACTGCTGCGTGGTCACACCGGAGCGCCTGGGCCTGTGCGGCGCGGTGAGCTGGCTGGATGCCAAGGCCACCAAGGAGCTCAACGATGCCGGTCCCTGCCAGCCCATCAGCAAGGAGGGCTGCACCGATGAGGTGAAGGGCTATTACCCCGATGTGGACCGCATGGTCCACGCCGCCACCCAGGGCGCGGTGGAGCATGTGAGCCTGTACTCCATCATGGAGGATCCCATGACCTCCTGCGGCTGCTTCGAGTGCATCT
>CAMWTG010000078.1 GCA_947177115.1 uncultured Clostridia bacterium | reverse complement strand
ACCGCATTTTCCTCCGCCTCCTTTTTACCGATTCTCAAGTGTGTCGACTATAAAACAGACTCTAGTGCTGTTTTGCCTCAACAAAAGTTCTCTTCACACCATCCAACTTCAAAGCAGAAAAAATGGGCGGGGACCGCAGTCCCCGCCCATTTTGAAAAAGTAGCCCGTTACAGATGCCAGATATCCTCGTTGTACTGCTTGATGGTGCGGTCGGAAGAGAAGTAGCCGGACTTGGCGATGTTCACCAGCATCTTCCGGGCCCAGGCCTTCCGGTCGCCGTACTGGCGGACGGCCAGGTCCTTCACGGAGATATACTCCTCCAGGTCCAGCAGGGCCATGAACCAGTCCTTGCCCTTGATGTCCCGCCAAAGGGCCGCCAGGGCCTTGGCATCGCCGGTTTCCAGCAGCTCCGGGGACAGCAGGAAGTCCACCAGGCGCTCCACCCTGGGGGTGTGGTAGTAGTCCAGAGAGCGGTAGCGCTGGCCGCCCTTGTCGTTGTACAGACGGATCACCCGGTCGCTGTGGGCTCCGAAGGTGTAGATGTTGCCCGGTCCCACCAGCTCCGCGATCTCCACGTTGGCTCCGTCCATGGTGCCCAGAGTCACCGCGCCGTTGGCCATCAGCTTCATATTGCCGGTGCCGCTGGCCTCCTTGGAGGCCAGGGAGATCTGCTCGGAGATGTCGGCGGCGGGGATCAGCCGCTCCGCCCAGGTGACATTGTAGTTCTCCACCATGGCCACCCGCAGCCAGGGGCGCACCGCCGGGTCGTTCTCAATGAGCTTTTGCAGGCAGAGGATCAGATGGATGATGTGCTTGGCCATGACGTAGGCCGGGGCGGCCTTGGCCCCGAAGATCACGGTGACGGGATGCTCTGGCGTCCGTCCGGCCTTGATCTCCAGGTATTTCTGGATCACATACAGGGCGTTCATCTGCTGGCGCTTATACTCGTGGAGCCGCTTGATCTGGACATCGAATATGGAGTTGGGGTCCAGATCGATGCCCTGGGCGTCCCGCAGCTGGCGGCAGAACCGCTCCTTGGCGCTCTGCTTCACGACCAGCAGATGCTCCAGCACCCGGTCGTTGTCGATGAAGTCCAGCAATCCCACCAGCCTGCCGGGATCCTGCCGCCAATCGGGGCCGATGCACCGGTCGATGAGGCCGGTGAGGTCCGGGTTGCAGGCCTCCAGCCAGCGGCGGAGGGTGACGCCGTTGGTCTTGTTGTTGAACTTCTGCGGGTAGAGGTCGCAAAACCGCTTCAGCTCCACCCGCTTGAGGATCTCCGTGTGCAGGGCGGCCACGCCGTTGACGGAATAGCCATAGTGAATGTCCATGTGGGCCATATGGACCAGCCCGTGCTCATCCAGGATCGCTGCGGCGGGGTCGGGACAGACCTCCCGGGCCCGCCAGTCCAGCTCCCGGATAATGGGGGCCAGCTGGGGGGCCACCCGCTCAATGAAGTGCATGGGCCACTTCTCCAGGGCTTCCGCCAGGATGGTGTGGTTGGTATAGGCGCAGGTGCGGCTGACCTGGCCGATGGCCTCGTCCATGGTCAGGCCCTTTGCGGTCAGCAGGCGGATCAGCTCCGGGATGACCATGGAGGGATGGGTATCATTGATCTGGATGACCGTGTGGTCCGCCAGCTGATGGGGTCCGTAGCCCCGCTCCTCCAGCTCCTCCAGGATCAGCTGGGCTCCGGCGGAGACCATGAAATACTGCTGGTAGACCCGCAGCAGCCGTCCCGCATCGTCCCCGTCATCGGGATAGAGGAAGCTGGTGAGGTGGTGGACGATATCCGTTTTGTCAAAATCGATGCCGTTTTCCGGCGGCTGGGCGGGCGATTCCACATCGAACAGGTGCAGCCGGTTGGCTTTATCGTTGTACGCGCCGGGGACCGCCGCGTCCCACAGTTTTGCCGTCAGATCGAAGCCGCCGAAGGGGACGGTGTAGCTCTTCCCCGTGGGGATCAGCCAGCTCTCCGGCTCCATCCAGGGGTCGGGGACCTCCCGCTGCTTGTTGTCCGCGAACTTCTGATGGAACAGGCCGTAGTGGTAGTTGAGGCCCACGCCGTCTCCCCGGAGGCCCAGGGCGGCGATGGAATCCAGGAAGCAGGCCGCCAGGCGGCCCAGGCCGCCGTTGCCCAAGGAGGGCTCCGGCTCCTGCTCCTCCACCGCGTTCAGGTCCCGGCCCCAGGAGGTCAGCAGCTCCCGCACCTGATCCCGGAGGCCCAGGGCCAGCAGGTTGTTGTCCAGCAGTTTCCCCACCAGGAATTCGGCGGAGAAATAGTAGAGCTTCCGCTCCCCCTCCGGGGCCGGCCGTTCCTGGGCCAGCCGGCGGGTCAGGACCAGCAGGGCCTCGTACAGCTGCCGGTCATCGCATCGCTCCGGCAGAAGGCCAAACCGCTCCTGGGTGATCTGTTCCATTTGCACCTTCAAATCCATGATCAAAACAAGCTCCTTTCAAAACGTAAGGCGAAACCGCCTTGAACACTCTTTTATAACAGCTAACATATTGCGGCCCGTTCAGCGAGCCGCCTCATTCAGCCGCGCCACGCTTTCCCCGGTAATCAGCCGGAAAGGGACCACCTCGTGGAGCGGCGGGCTGCCCCGCTCGATCATGCGCAGCAGCAGGTCCACCCCCCGTTCCGCCATGCGCCGGGTATCCTGCCGTACGGTGGCCAGGCGGGGAACAAAATAGTCGGCCAGGGCTACGCCATCGTAGCCTACCACCGATACATCCTCCGGCACCCGTTTCCCCAGATCCCGGAGGGCACGGATGGCGCCCACGGCCAGCACATCGCCTACAGCGAAAATAGCAGTCAGCTCCGGACTCCGCACCGCCAGCCGCCGGGCGGCGGCGTAAGCGTCCGGCATGGAGAACCGGCAGGGCTCATATTGCCGCTCCCGCTCAAAGGACAGGTCCAGCTCCCGGAAAGCCAGCCGGCAGCCACGGAAACGGTTATAGCCCTCCCGGGAATCGGACCACGCGCCGCCCAGCACCCCGATTTTCCGGTGGCCGCAGTCCGCCAGAAAACGGATCACCTGGCCGGCGGCCTCCTCATCATTGGTGGTAACAGAGGAAAGGTTGGGGAATCCCAGCCCTTCCGCGCTGCTGGTCAGCAGCAGGCAGGGAACGGCAATAGATTGGAATCCCATCCGGAACCGCTCCAGATCCCCGCCCAGAAACATGATCCCCAGGGGTTTTCGCTCCCGGCAGATCGTTAGGCCGCAGGACACTTCATCGGCGTTTTCATCCAGATAGTAGACAAAAGCATCCCGCCCCGCCTGGCGCAGCAGCGCTTGGACACGCTCCACCAGATCGGCGAAGAGCATGTTCTGGGAACCCTTCACTACCAGGGCGATACCGGCGCCGGACTGCTGTTTCAGGCTTCTGGCGTTGGTATTGGGCTGGAAACCGTTGGCCTCCACCACCGCCATCACCTTTCGCCGCGTCTCTTCGCTGACATCGGGATGGCGGTTGAGTACCCGAGACACCGTTGCCACGCCGCAGCCGGACAGACGGGCGATATCCTTGATGGTCGTTGCGATCCCCCCTCCCTGTCAAACCAGAATCCGAAACGTTACCGATAACGTTTCCAGTCCGTGAACTATCTTACCACATTTTTCCCATTCTGCAAGGGGAAAATACTCTTTACTAATTTTTTGTAGCATTGTACAAAATATCCGGCAGAAGTTGCACATTTTGCACAGCCTCTGCCGGATTCTTTTATTGCTCCGCCAGGTACCGCTCCGCCTGCACAGCGGCAATGGCGCCATCAGCGGCAGCAGTGACCACCTGCCTGAGACTCTTCACCCGCACATCCCCCGCCGCGAATACGCCGGGGATGGCGGTACGCATGTCCTCGTCTGTGAGGATATAGCCGTTCTCCAGAGGCAGCTGCTCCCGGAACAGCTCCGTACTGGGCAGATGCCCCACAAAACCAAACAGCCCCAGCATTCCGTCCTCCCGGGAGGCGCGGATCTCCGTCAGCGCCCCGGTCTTCACGTTCTTCACCGTAAGGGCGCTGAGCACATCGTCCCCGTCCGCCCGGACCACCACACTGTCCCAGAGAAAAGCAATCTTCGGATTTGCAAAAGCCCGCTCCTGAATGGATTTCGCCGCCCGCAGGGCGTCCCGGCGATGAATAATGGTGACCTTCCGGGCGAACCGGGTAAGGAAGAGCGCCTCCTCCACCGCGCTGTCGCCGCCCCCTGCCACATAGACCTCCAGCCCCCGGAAGAACGCGCCATCACAGGTAGCGCAGTAGGAGATGCCCCGGCCGGTAAACTCCTTTTCATTCTCACAGCCGATAGGCCGGGGAGATGCGCCGGAGGCGATGATAATAGTACGGGCCAGGTACTCACCTCCGCCGCCAACCAGCCGCTTCACCCCGCCTTTCAGCTCCGCCTGGCGGATCTCGTCCGTGCGCCGCTCCACACCGAAGCGGGCGCACTGCTCCGCCATCCGCCCGGCCAAACTGACGCCGGTCTCCCCCTCCAGCAGCTGGCCAGGATAATTTTCCACATCCGCGCTGAGGGCGATCTGTCCGCCGGGCGCGCCTTTTTCAATGAGAAGGGTTTTCAGCCGGCTGCGGCCGGCGTACAGGCCGGCGGTGAGCCCCGCAGGGCCTCCGCCTAGGATCATGACATCATAGAGTTCGCTCATACGATCTGGCTCCTATCTGTTTGCTTATAAGTTAAAGTACGCTTTTATCTGCCTCGCCGCATCTTCCGGCGAAAGATCTGTATTATTGATTTTGATATAATTTTCAAATGGGATCTCCCCTTCACGGCTTTCCAGGCGGTGTTGAGCGTTGTCATTTATCACCCTCTGATTTGAGGCGGCGATATCCCGTTTCGAAGCCTTGTGTTTCAGCCTGTTTTCGCTGATGTTCCTCTGCATACGGACATCTTTTGCGGCGACCAGCTCCACATAATAGAATTCCACATCCGGGCTTTTTCGCTTGAAGATATCCTTCACATGCTCAATATAATCCCAGTCTGACGGCAGGTCGAAAGCCCACATATAGGTGAAGATCATACCGTACTGCCCGGAAGAGGCAAACTCCTCAAAGACAACTTCCCGCAGGCGGTTGATTGCCGTGCCGTGAAAGCCGCCGAAGATCTCAATGACAGGTTCGATGGTCATATGGTTGTGAAACAGCCTGAGGTCTGTCATTTTCATTAATTCCTGCCCCACAGTCATTTTCCCGACTGCGGCATCGCCGATCAAAAATACCAATTTCATTTGATTTCCCCCACGCAGGCGGAACAAAAACCGTGTTCCGCGCCCATAACGGCATTTCCGAAAAATTTGCAAAAACTCGCAGAAGTAAAATCCGGTCCGGCGCAAATACTACCTCCAGCGCGAACTACGCGCCATTTTGGAAGGAGGAAGATTCAGATGAAAAAAGCTGCACTGGTCGCAGCCGCCCTGGCAATGGTTTTAAGCCTGGCGGCCTGCGGCAACAGAGACAACAGAACGCCTAACGACCCGGCCAACGGCAATGGGACCACAGAAAACAACGGTACCGGCATGAACAACGGGTCCAACAGCAACAATGGCATGAACGATAACGGCATTACCGGCAGCGGTACCGGTACAAGTGCCGGCAGCGGTACTGGTTCCAGCATTGGCACCGGCTCCGGCGCTGCTTCCGGCACAGGGACCGGAACAGGAACCAATGCGGGAACCAGCACAGGGACTAATTCCAACACCTCCCCCAGCGGCAGCGGAGTAGGCGATGACCTGCGCCGCGCGGCGGACGATGTGGGCGATGCGGTCACCGGCCTGGTCGATGACGGCCGCAGCGCCGTTGCCCGGGGCACCAGCACCACCACCTTTCAGCGGATGCTGGACAATGCCCGCGTCCATGATGTGGACGGGGTGCTGGCCGATGGCGAAAACAGCCGTTGGTAACACCTCAGCTGAAAAAGCGCGGAGACCGGGGAGAGCGCCCCGGTCTCCCCGTTTTCCGGCTACTCCGTCCAGTCGGTCACGGGCCTGCACTTCTCGCCGGGGTGAAGCGGTATCTGGATATACGCATCGTATTTTTCACGGCCAAACTGCCGCAGGTAGATCTCCTGATGCTTGCGCATGATCTCCGCCTCATCCGGCATGGGATCCGCCCAGCAGATCGTCTTGAAGTGTACGCCGAAAAGAGCATTGTCATAGCCAAGGGTCACCGCCCCGTTCCGGGCGTAGAAGCCCAGCCGGCGCAGGATCAGGCCGTCCGCCTCCGCATCGCCGGAGGGCGCTTCGGATTCACCAATAAAAACCGTATCCTTCGGATAGTGGTCCCGGACCATCCGCAGCAGTTTCCCGCCTGTGCCGCTATTCCGCCTTCCGGCGGGAACGCAGAGGTAGTCAACCAGGATATACCGCCCGTCCTCGTGCTTCCAGAGGAGGATATAGCCCTGGACCTCGCCTGCTCCGTCCATCAGGCAAAGCGGATCATAGATGCCTTTTTCCCGCATAGCCTCCATGGCGCGCAGCGGCTTCAGCTCCGCAGGGGGAAAGGCCTCCTTCAAGTCGGTCTCATAGGCCCTTCTCAATTCCTCCGGGGTCATGGTCTTCAAGTACATGGCGCTGAACTCCAATTTCATAATAATTGCGTCCTCTTTCGGATTCAGATAGTAGTTTTTCCTCCGGCCCGCCTCTTTATAACCCAGTTTCCGGTAAAGGGCAGCGGCGCCTTCATTGGAGGGACGCACCTCCAGAAAGAGAGCCGTCAGGCCGTGGGTCCGGCCATAGCTGTGGAACGCCTCCAACAGAGCGGAGGCGATGCCCTGCCGCCGGGCCGCGGGCAGGACGGCAATATTGTCCACGCCGCCTTCGTCCAGAATGGCGGTAAAGAAAATGTAGCCTAAAACAACGCCGTCTTCCGTCAGGGCCGCCAAGGCCGTGGTATCTTTGGCGGACAGGGATTCCTCCAATATCCTGCGGGACCAGGGATCGTCAAAGCAGGCTTTTTCGATCTCTTCCACCTGATCCAGGTGGATGGCGGCCAGCGGGACGATCTGATAGGTCATATTACTTTGCCTCCAGCCAGTTTTTGCCGCTGTGGGCGTCTGCTGTCAGAGGAACGGCCAGCCCACAGACGCCCTCCATCTCCTCGGTGAGAAGGGCTTTGACCTGCTCCGCTTCGGATTCCGGACACTCAACGATCAGCTCATCATGGACCTGCATGATCAATCTGGCCTGCAGCTCCTCTTTTTTCAGACGGGCGAATACCCTGACCATAGCCAGCTTGATGATATCCGCGGCAGTGCCCTGAATGGGCATATTCAACGCCACGCGCTCGCCGAAAGAGCGGGTATTGAAATTGCTGGCCTTGATCTCCGGCAGAGTCCGGCGGCGGTGGAACATGGTCTCCACATAGCCGTCCGTCCTGGCTTTTTCCACTACAGTATCCATATACTGCTTTACGCCGGGAAAACGGGCAAAATAGGCATCCATATACTCCTTGGCCTCTGTCACCGTAACGCCCAGATCCTGTGAGAGGGAAAAAGCGGAAATGCCGTAAACAATGCCAAAATTCACCGCCTTGGCGGCGCGGCGCATATTAGCCGTCACCTGGCCAATGGGGACCCCGAACACATGGGCGGCGGTAACGGTGTGGAAATCCTCCCCGGAGAGGAATGCCTCCTGCATGGCCCGGTCGCCGGAGATGTGGGCCAGAAGGCGCAGCTCGATCTGGCTGTAATCCGCATCCACCAGGATCTTGCCCGGTTCCGCTGTGAACATGCGGCGCAGCTCGCTGCCCAGCTCCGTGCGGGTGGGGATATTTTGCAGATTGGGTTCCGTAGAGCTGAGCCGTCCTGTGGCGGTGACGGTCATTTGGAAACTGGTGCGGATGCGGCCGTCAGGGGGAATGACCTTCAGGAGACCATCCACATAGGTGCTTTTCAGTTTCGTGTACTGCCGGTATTCCAGCACCTCACCAACAATGGGGTGCTGGCCCCGGAGCTTGTCCAGGACTTCCGCATTGGTGGAGTAACCGGTTTTGGTCTTCTTGTAGGCGGGAAGGCCCAGCCTTTCAAACAGGATCTCGCCCAGCTGCTTGGGGGAATTGATGTTGAATTTGCCCGCGTAGGAGTAGATCTGCTGCTCCAGGGTATCTATAGCGGCGCTCAGGGTCTCGCCAAAGGACTGCAGGGCCCGCGCATCCACACGGAACCCCGCCGCCTCCATTTCCGCCAGCACCCGGCACAATGGAAGCTCCACGCTGTAATACAGCCAGTCCGCGCCCATTTCCTGCAGTTTAGGCCCCATTGCATCGTATAGCGCATCCACGGCAGAGACATAGCTGAGAAAAGACGCCTCCGCCTGAACAGTATTTCCCAGCAGGGAGAAGGCATCCGGGTCCAGATAGAGGGGCTTGGGCAATTCCTCCCTGAACCAGGAGGCAAAGAGACGGGCAATATCGTAATGCCCCGCCGTAGCGTCCAGCAGGTAACCGGCCAGAGCGGTATCAAAAATGAACCCCTCCGCCGGAAGATCGTTTTCCAGGAGCGTACGGGTCAGGTCCTTCACATCGTGGGAGACCTTTTTGATGTCCGGTGAGAACAGGGCGGCGAGGAGCTTGTTCCAATCGCCGCTGTAGCGGCTGAAATAGAATTCGCCAGCCTCAATGGTATCCCCGCCGGACCGGCACCGGACCACTACCGCCGACAGATCCGGCAGGGCCAGCAGCGCCGTATGTTCCGCCTTGCGGAAGGTCTCCAGAAGCCGCTCCGCCTGGGCTTCGTCCGTAACATGCATCGTGTGGACGGCAAGGGAGGCATCCTCCGGTTTCTCCGCCAGCGGGGTCTCCTGGGCGGTAAGGCCCATTTTTTCGATCAGTTTGTTGAATTCCAGGCGCAGGAATATGTTGTACAGTTCCGGCTTAACAGGGCGGCGGAGGTTTTTGGACGGGTCAAATTCCAGAGGCGCATCAGTGATGATGGTAGCCAAGTGATAGCTCATACGGGCGGACTCCTCGCCCTCGGCCAGCTTTTTAATAGCGGCCGGCTTGGCTTCAATGTCCGGCATGGCGGCGTAGATGGCGTCAATGGTCTGGTAGCGCTGGATCAGGGCCATGGCGGTCTTCTCCCCTACGCCTTTGACACCGGGGATGTTGTCGCTGGCATCACCCATGAGGGCTTTCAGGTCAATGATGTGGACAGGGTCGAAACCGTAGGCATCCCGGAACGTTTCCGGCGTCATATCCTTGGTGGTGGTCTGGCCCATGCGGGTGGAAACCAGCTTGATCTTGGTGCGGTCCGTGATGAGCTGGAGGCTGTCTCTGTCCCCGGTGACCACTACGCATTCCCAGTTTGCCGCTTCACATTTGCGGGAGATAGTGCCAATGAGGTCATCCGCCTCGTAACCCGCCAGCTCATAGCGGGGGATGTCCATGGCATCCAGAACCTCTTTCAGCACCGGCATTTGCTGGGCCAGCTCCTCGGGCATCCCTTTCCGCTGGGCCTTATAGCCCTCGTATTCCAGATGGCGGAAGGTGGGCTCCCGCCGGTCAAAGGTGACGCAGAGGGCCTCCGGCTTCTCCTCGTCCAGCAGCCGCTGAAGCGTTGTGACAAAGCCGTAAACAGCATTGGTATACAATCCATCCCGGGTCGTCAGGGGTCGGACGCCGTAAAAGGAGCGGTTGACGATGCTGTTGCCGTCAATGACCATCAGTTTCTTGTCCATATTGGGCTCTCCTATCATAGCCGCGCCCCGGCGCGGCCTGCTACCAGATCCGCGCCGGGGCGCAGGGGATGTTTCATCCTGATAGGAGAAGTATACCACGTTTTTTTATGGATTACAACCAGAAAACGGAAAGGGTGCACGCCCGTCTCATAAAAACTGAATGACTTCCAGCAGATAGTCAGGCGCAAGAGGGCGCGGAAAGCATAGATGACTTCAAAGAAGATTTTCTATGATCGGAAGACAAGAACTGCTTATGAACAGCAAGAGCAAATTTACGCAGGGAATTTAATGTTTTGTGGGCATTTTCGCTGAGAACCCGACAGTAATCCTCGGAAAATGTAACATCCAGCATCCAGTGCATATAGTCGACACACTCGGAAATCGGTAAAGTTCGGCGATTAAAATGTGGAGTGGACTGCGTTGTCGTCCTTGGCGGGCGTCAGCCCGCCTGCGTCCTCCGCCTTGCCACGCCGCATTTTCCTCCGCCTCCTTTTTACCGATTCTCAAGTGTGTCGACTATAGACCCAATTTTCCAGTGTTCCCGCGCATAATCCATCAGCTGGCGCGGGGAAGCATCCCTGC